>JASHUO010000605.1 GCA_030039975.1 Alphaproteobacteria bacterium | reverse complement strand
CCGGACGTTTGTGAAGCGGCGCAGGCAAAGATCTTCGCGTCGGAGATGGCGATCAAGGTGACCAATGATGCGCTGCAGCTCTTCGGCGCCGCGGGATATTCGCGCAATCTTCCGCTGGAGCGCATGGTGCGCGATGCGCGCATGTTCACGATCGGCGGCGGCACGGCGCAGATCCTGCGCACCGTGGTGGCGTCGCGGCTCCTCGGCCGCAAGCTGCCGCAGACGCGCGACGGTTATGTCGCCGCGAGCAACAACAATGAATAGCGACGTTCCACAGCTTTACCCTTCGTTTACCATGCCGGGGCATGATCCGTGCCCCCGGTTTTCAGGGTGATGTGTGGCTGATTATCGCAACCTTCCGATCCTTCGACAGGCGCTCGCGCATTGGCAAAAGATGCGCGGCGCGCGACCCATGCCGGCGCGGCGCGACTTCGATCCCGCGGAGGTCCCGGCGCTCCTGCCGCATGTGCAGCTGATCGATCGCGTCGCTGGCCGCTATCGCTACCGCCTCGTCGGGACGGAGCTCGTCCAAGTGTTCGGCCGCGACTACACCGGGCAGTTCCCGGACGAGATGTTTTCGGACAACCGCGGGCCGTTCATCTGCCAGGTGTTCGACAAAGTGCGGCAGGCGCGGCAGCCGATATTCGTGCGCAGCCAGTACATCACCGCAAAGAATCTCGATTTCGCGGCCAACCGCCTCTATCTGCCGCTGTCCGAGGATGGGCAAGAGGTCAATATGATCCTCGGTGTCTTGACGTTCGACTTTGGCAGCGTCGCACCGGTCGCCGGCGCCTGGGGCTCGGCCGAGCTAGCGCCCGACGGCTCCTATGTCGAGCTTGTCCCCGTCGATGGCGAGGGCTGAAAGAATCGAAGCTCGTTTCGCTTCACCGGCATGTTAAAGGAGTCCGGCGACACAACTGACCGGTAGGGCACTGCGCCATGGCGACCGTTCTGACTGCCCAAGACGCCTTACCGCGCCCCGACAGCCTGCGCGCGCTGGATCGGCTGACCTTCTTTCTCGCGGCCATGCAGGCGGGGTTCGGGCCGTTCGTCGCCATTTATCTCGCCGATCAGGGCTGGGCGCCCGAGAGCATCGGCTTTGTCCTCAGTGCCGGCGGCCTTGCCGGTCTCTTGGCCCAAGTTCCTACCGGCGAACTCCTCGACGTCGTCCAATCGAAGCGGATGCTGGTGGCGGTGGGGAGCGTTGCGGTCGCCTTGGGGGCTTTGATCCTCGCGCTCTGGCCTTACTTCCCAACCGTCTTGGCCGCGAGCATCATCCAGGGATCGACCGGCGGTGTCCTCGGTCTCGGCGTCGCCGCCATCAGTTTGGGGTTGGTCGGACATAAGGCCGCCGCCGAGCGCTTCGGCCGCAATCAGCGATTTTCTTCGATCGGGAGCCTGTCCGCGGCCGGGCTCATGGGCGTCATCGGTTACTTCCTGCCGACCCGGGACATCTTTTTTGCGGCCGCCATCTTGTCTCTGCCGGTGCTGGTGGCGTTGGTTGCGATACACGCCAACGATATCCATTTCGGCCGATCCTGCGGCGCCCCCGACCACCACTCGACGCGTCCCTCGAGAATCCGCCGCAAATCCCTCTTCCGGGATCGGCGCGTGCTGGTGTTCGCCAGCTGCCTCTTTCTGTTCCAACTCGCGAATGCCTCGATTCTGCCGCTCGCCGGGGAGACTCTGGCGCATGCGGAAGGCCGGCGATCCTCGCTTGTGCTCTCCGCGTTGATCATCGCGCCTCAGATTATCGTCGCTTTGTTGGCGCCTTGGGCGGGGCGAACCGCCAACACCTGGGGCCGTCGGCCGCTTCTCCTCCTCGGACTTGGCATGGTGCCGATCCGAGCGCTGTTTTTCGGGACGGTGACGGACCCGGCGCTGCTCGTCGGCGTGCAGGCGCTCGACGGCATAACCGGCGCGACCTTGGGCGTGCTGACCGCGCTGGTCGCGGCGGACATCACCAACGGGACCGGGCGGTTCAATCTGCTCCAGGGTGTCATCGGCACGCTCTCCGGGATCGGCGCGACCCTCAGCACGTCCCTATCGGGATTTGCGGTCCAGAAATTTGGTCATACCGCGGGCTTCCTGGGGGTCGCCGCCGTGGCGCTGGCCGCGGTCGTGATCCTACTCGTGCTCATGCCGGAGACGAAGCCAGCAGACGCCGCGCAGCATTCGCCTCGTTCGCCGCGCAAACGCACGCGCTCGTAGACTAGATTTAGTCGGAACCGTGCGGCTCCCGCGCTTGCTGGGCAAGCGCTGATGCCGCCGCCGACGAGCGCTCGCGCGCTCGCGGCGCCTCAGCGGAGCCCTTCGCCCGGGAAAACCCGCTGCGTGAGGTCGCAGCGTTCGACGAGCTGGGGGTCGCCTTTGATCACCTCGAAGGCGGTCGCTTCGCCCTCGCGCCAAAAACGGATATCGAGCTTGTGCTTGCCGAGGCGAAGGTCGCGCACGGTTATGTCGGGCAGCCAATACGGCAGCGCGGGATCAATATAGAGCTTGTCGCGCGGCGCATCCGGCAGGAAGCCCAAGATCGCCTGGGTCAGCATGAAAGCCGAGCCGGCCGCCCAGGCCTGCGGTACGTTGGCGCCGATATACTGGATCGGGAAGGCGTGGTCGCGCTCGAGCGCGGTGTAGAGCTCCGGCAGCTGGTTGAACCAGAAATGGCCCGCCGCAACGCTGATATCGTGCGCGATGCGCGCGGCCTCCGCGCCGAAGCCGTAAAGCTTGAAGCCCATGGCGATGAGCGCATTGTCATGCGGCCAGACCGAGCCGGTCTGATAGTTGTAGGGATTGAACGCCGGATGAGCCGAGGAGAGCGTGCGAATGCCCCAGCCGGTCCACATATCCGGCGCCATGAGGCGCGCCACCACTTTGTTGGCGCGCTCACGCGGAACGATGCACGACCAGAGGCAATGTCCGGCATTGGAGGCGACGCTCAGCACCTTCTTTTTCTCGCCGTCGAGGGCATAGGCGTAGAAGCCGAGCTCTTCGTCCCAGAAGGCCTCGTTGAAGCGGTCGAACAGCGCGCGCGCCTTCGCGCGCAGCCCTTGGGCGCGATCCGGCTTGCCGAGGGCATCGAAGATCTCAGCCATGCCGAGCCAGGCGCGATGGACATAGCCTTGCAGCTCGCAGAGCGCCTTCGGTCCTTTGACCAGCGAGCCGTCCGGATAGACGACGGCGTCGCCTGAATCCTTCCAGCCCATGTTCTCATAACCGACCGGCGAGCGTGTCTGGTACTCCTGGAAGCCGTCGCCGTCGCGGTCGCCATAGTCGTCGATCCAGGAGAGGCATCCTTCGGCAGTCTCGAGATTCCGTTCGAGAAGTGCCGGGTCGCCGGTCGCGCGCCAGGCGGCGTGCAAGGTGATGAGGTAGAGCGGCGTCGCATCGGCGGTGCCGTAATAGGGCGTATGCGGGATCAGCTTGAAATGCGCGAGCTCGCCGTAGCGCTT
Source organism: Alphaproteobacteria bacterium (assembly GCA_030039975.1). GTDB lineage: Bacteria > Pseudomonadota > Alphaproteobacteria > ATCC43930 > CGMCC-115725 > DAHUYF01. The sequence continues at coordinate 4,616 of JASHUO010000605.1, read as the reverse complement.
TTCGTGCAGGATCTTGCCCGGCTCGGCGTCGCGATAATTGTCGACGGTCTTTGCCTGAAGCGAGCCGAGAATCTCCAACGCGCCGCGCGCGAACTCGGGATAGATGAGCGTGTTCTGCAGCGAAACGATGAGGCTGTCGCGGCCGAACGGAGCGACAAACCATGGCAGCCCGGCGGCCGGGAGAAAGACCATGTGGTCGGTTCCGGCGATCGGCAGGCGGAGCGCGGCCATGTCCTCGAGCGCCTGGCGAAACAGGCGGTAAAATTCCTCGTTGCTGGTCTCGATTTTGACCACGGTCTCGAGCCAGTCCGCCAAGCTCTCGGCGTGTTCCGATTTGGTGTTGTCGTCCAAGGAGTGGGGCGGCGCAGAAAACTGCCGTTCGCCGTCCGCCAGGGCATAGAGAAGGCAGCAATGCCATGCGGCACCGGGCTCGAGCGTCACCTCGAAGCTGATCCGGCCGTTGGCGTAGACGGCCTTCGCCGGCGTCTGCCCCGCGGAAATCGTTAGGGCGCGGCTGAAGTCAGCGTTGCGGTAGGTCGTCCTCAACTGCTGGTGCGCCTCGGACCACTCCGTGCTGATGCGCCCACGGCGCACGATGCGACCCGATTTCACCTCGAACACATCGGCAAAATCGGCGCGAAGCGCGATCTCGAGCTGGAAGCGCACACGTTTCATGCCGTGATTGGTGAGGTCGAGATCTTCGTGGAGGCCGCCGGCGATCGACCGGCTGATCGTCAATCCCAGCGTACGCTCCGGGATCGCGCCGTCTTCGCTGAGCAGCGCGCGATTGGTGAGGAAGACGCGGCAGGTGTAGTAGCTGGTCGCGCCGCCATTCAGCAGCTGCCAGGGCTCGCCATTCGCAAAGATGTGCCAGCTGCTGACGATGCGGGTGTCGAGGAAGTAGAGGCCCTTGTCGCTGGGCCACTGGATCTGCCCGTCCGGCTCGGTGATCAGAACGGTTTGGCCCTGGTGGATGGAGATCTGCTGCGGGCCGACCTGGACCTTGAACGCCATGACGGGCTCCCTCGGGTTCCTGGCGCGCGCACACGGCGCCACTGGATTCTTTCTGCGACGAGTATGCCATGGCGGTTCGCGAAAGGTGAACGTAGAGGACCGAAGGCGCGCAACCAAGGCGCAACAGCGCCGTCGTTGAAGCGCGCTGCGCGACAGGCCGCGAGCGCATGAATCGACAAAGGCGAGCAAGATAAGGCAAGCTCGGCTCAGCGCCAGGCCTTAGCCTTCGGCGTGCAACGGGCGAGAGCCAAACCACGCGGCGCTGTGCGCTTTCCGCGTCGGTAAGGCGGAACAGATTTGCAGCGGACTTTGGAACCAAATGGCCGGTCCGCCGGTTTGGGCTTATCCGCGCAGGGAATGCCGCATGACGCGACCGCAGCCAATTGTCTTTCTTGTCGATGTGGACAATACCCTGCTCGACAACGACCGGATCCAGCAGGACCTCAAGGATCATCTGGAGCAAAGCTTCGGCGTGTCCGCGCGCGAGCGCTACTGGGCCATCCTGGAAGATCTCTTCGCGACACTCGGCTACCGGGACTACATCGGTGCTTTGCAGCGCTTTCGCGTCGAGCATCCGCGCGAAGTGGAACTGCTCTCGATGTCCTCCTTCCTCATGGATTATCCCTTCGCCGACCGCCTCTATCCGCGGGCGCTCGACGTGTTGAAGCACCTCCGCGGCTTCGGGCCGACCGTCGTCCTGTCGGACGGGGATGTGGTCTTCCAGCCGCGCAAGGTCGAGCACGCGGGCATCTCCAAGGTGGTCGCCGGACATGTGCTGATCTATATCCACAAGGAAGCGGCGTTGGATGACGTCGAGCGGCGTTATCCGGCCGAGCATTACGTCCTGGTGGACGATAAGATGCGGATCCTGGCCGCGGTCAAACAATTCTGGCGCGAGCGCGTGACCACAGTATTCGCGCGCCAGGGGAGCTTTGCCCGGGACGTGAAAGCGGTTGGCGCTCTCCCTCCGGCAGATATGACCATCGAGCATATTGGCGATCTGCTCGATCACGACCTGTCGCGGCTGCACGCCGTGTAACGATTCCTTGCGTCCAACGAAAGGTGATGCCATGAACGCTACCCGGACGCTCCACGATCTCGGCCAGAGCCTCTGGCTGGACAATATCACCCGCGACCTGCTGAACAGCGGCACCCTCGAGCGCTACATCAACGAGCTCTCGGTGACAGGGCTCACCTCGAACCCGACGATCTTCGACCACGCGGTCCGGAACAGCACGACCTATGATGAAGAGATTGCGCGCAAGTCGCACGCGGCGAAATCGGCGGAGGAGTTGTTCTTCCAGCTGGCGCTGGCGGATCTGACGCGGGCCGCGGCGCTGTTCCAGCCGATCTTCGCCCGGACCGACGGGGTCGATGGCTGGGTGTCGCTGGAGGTGTCGCCGCTGCTTGCCCATGACACCAACAGCACGCTCGCGGCCGCGCGCGATCTCCATGGCGCGGCCGGCAAGCCCAACCTCTTCATCAAGATTCCCGGCACGCCGGAAGGGCTGCCGGCGATCGAAGCGGCGATCTTCGCCGGCGTTCCCGTCAATGTGACGCTGCTCTTCTCGCGCGAGCAATATCTCGCCGCGGCGGACGCCTATCTGCGCGGCGTCGAGCGGCGCATCGCAGCCGGGCTGAACCCCGCCGTCGGATCGGTCGCCTCGCTTTTCGTCAGCCGCTGGGACGTCGCGGTCGCCGGCAAGGTCCCGGCCGAGTTGAGCAATCGGCTCGGCATCGCCATCGCCCAACGCGCCTATAAGGCCTATCGCGAGTTGCTCGCCTCGGCGCGTTTCCAGCGCCTCGCCAATGCCGGCGCCCGCGCTCAGCGGCTGCTCTGGGCCAGCACCGGCACCAAGGACCCGAAAGCCGCCGACACGCTCTATGTCAAGGCGCTCGCCGCGCCCTTCACGGTCAACACCATGCCGGAAGGCACGCTCAAGGCCTTCGGCGATCACGGCGCGGTCGGGGACGCCCTCGCGCCGGACGGCGGCGATGGCGAGCGGGTTCTGGCCAATTTCGCCAAGGCGGGCATCGACGTCGACGCCTTGGCCGCGCGGCTTCAGGAAGAGGGGGCGACCTCCTTCGTCAAATCCTGGAACGATCTGATAGCCTGCATCAATTCCAAGAGCGCCGCGATCCGCAAGGCGAGCTGACGCGGGGATCGCGGCGCAAAGCGTGCAATCGAGCGCACGAGGGGACACGCGATGAGCATACCAACCTTGCGGGAGCGGCCGTCCTGGGGTTTGCTGGAGCGTCATTTCCAGAAGATGAAGGGCGTCCACCTCCGGCAGCTCTTTGCCGAGGATGGCAAGCGCGGCGAGACGCTGTCGCTCGAGGCCGCCGGCGTCTTTCTCGACTATTCCAAGAACCGGATCACCGCCGAGACGCTGAAGCTGCTGCTGCAGCTGGCGCAGGAATCGAAGCTGCGGGAGAGCATCGACGCCATGTTCGGCGGCGAGGCGATCAACGTCTCGGAGCGCCGCGCCGTTCTGCACGTGGCGCTGCGCGCGCCGCGCGGCGAGACCATCATGCATCAAGGCCGGAACGTGGTGCCGGAGGTTCACGCGGTTCTCGACAAGATGGCCGATTTCACGCAGCGGCTGCGCAGCGGCGCCTGGACAGGCCATACCGGCAAGCGCATCCGCAATGTGATCAATATCGGCATCGGCGGCTCCGATCTCGGGCCGGTCATGGCCTATGAGGCGCTGAGGCACTACAGCGAGCGGAGCATGACCTTCCGCTTCGTCTCCAATGTCGACGGCACCGATTTCGCCGAAGCGGTGCTGGATCTCGATCCCGCCGAGACGCTGTTCATCGTCTCCTCCAAGACCTTCACGACCTTGGAGACGATGACCAACGCGCATACGGCGCGCGATTGGCTCCTCGCCGGATTGAAGGGCAACGCAGCCGCTGTCGCCAAGCACTTCGTCGCCGTCTCGACCAATGCCGAGGAAGTGGCGAAGTTCGGCATCGACACCGCCAATATGTTCGGCTTCTGGGACTGGGTCGGCGGGCGCTACTCGATGGATTCGGCCATCGGTCTTTCGACCATGCTGGCCGTGGGCGCCGATAATTTCCGCGCCATGCTCGGCGGCTTCCATGAAAAGGACGAGCATTTCCGTTCGGCGCCGTTCGAGCGCAACCTACCGGTGCTGATGGGCCTGATGGCCGTCTGGTACAACGACTTCTTCGGCGCGCAGACGGTCGCGGTGCTACCTTATGAGCAGTATCTGAAGCGCTTTCCCGCCTATCTCCAACAGTTGACCATGGAGAGCAACGGCAAGCATGTGACCCGCGACGGCGTCCCCGTCGACTACGATACCGGGCCGATCTATTGGGGCGAGCCGGGCACCAACGGCCAGCACTCCTTCTATCAGCTGATCCATCAGGGGACGCGGCTGATCCCCTGCGATTTCATCGCCTTTACCGAGACGCTGAACCCGCTCGGCCGGCATCACGACATGCTGCTCGCCAATGTCTTCGCCCAGACCGAGGCGCTGGCCTTCGGCAAAACCGCGGAGCAGGTCAAGGCGGAAGGGACGCCCGACTGGCTGGTGCCGCATCGGCTCTTTGCCGGCAATCGGCCGTCGAACACGCTG
>JASHUO010000604.1 GCA_030039975.1 Alphaproteobacteria bacterium | reverse complement strand
GCAGGCACTGCCTTGGCTGCGGGCGCTTGGGCGGAGCACGCTCTGGGTAGGCGACGGCGAGCTCGCCCGGGTATGGAAGATCGCTCACAACACCTTCTTCGGCGTCATCATCCAGAGCCTGTGCGAGATTGTCGTGCTGGCGGAGCGCGCGGGCATTCCAAGGCACGTGTTCCTCCAATCGATCAATGACAGCGTTGTCGGCTCCATGTACTCGCGCTACAAGACGCCGACGCTCGTGAACCTGACTTTCGATCAGGTGACGTTCACACCGAAGCTCTTGCTCAAGGATATGGATCTCGGCCTTGGTGCTGGACATACGCACGGGGTCACAATGCCTTGCGCGGCCGCGAGCCGTGAATCGATCGCGGCCATGGTGGGGCGAGGATACGAGAATGTCGATTTTGCCGTGCTGCTGATGGAGATCGCGCGCAATTCCGGGCTAGAGCCCAAGCCGGAGAACGTCGCGGTGAGCGATGGGCTCGAAACGTGAGCCGGCGCATTCTCATTCGGAATGCCACCATCATCACGATGGATGAGCGCCTAGGCGATCTGCGACCGTCGGAACTGCTGGTCGAAGACGAACGGATTGCTGCTGTGGGGAAGTTCGGCGCGGTTGATGCAGAGCTGATCGACGGCACCGGCTTCATCGTCATTCCCGGGCTCGTCAATGCTCACATGCACACCTGGCAAACGGGCTTGCGCGGGATCGCCGCGAACTGGACCTTGCTGCAGTATTTCACGAAGATGCATGCGGGTCTCGCGACCTTGTTTCGGCCGGAGGACCTCCATATCGCGACCCTGATGGGAGCGCTGAATCAGATCGATTGCGGCACGACGACGCTGGTTGATTGGTGCCACAATAATCCGACACCTGCACACAACGATGCGGCGATCGACGCGTTGTTCGAATCGGGTATCCGGGCCGCGTTCCTCCAGGGCACGCCGAAACCGGATCCTCGGCCCGGGGAGCGGGGGTTCTGGGAAATTCCTCATCCCCGGGCGGAACTGGAGCGGCTGCTCAAGCAACGTGCCGGCGGTCTGGTGAGCGTCGGAGCAGCGATCCTGGGGCCACATTACTCGACGTTGGACGTCGCGCTGCACGATTTCCGTATGGCGAAGGAACTGGGAATCGTCGCCTCCATGCACCAAGGCGGCGGGCCCGCGCGCACGCCGGGTGGATGGGCACGGCTTGAGGCCGAAAAGCTGCTGGGCCCGCATATCAATATCGTTCACGGCAACAATCTGAGCGACGATCAGCTTGCGCGGTTCTGCCGGCTAGGGATGAGCTTTTCGGTTGCAGCCGAAAACGAACTGACCCAGGGCCACGGATTTCCAATCACCGGTCGCCTGCGCAAATTCGGGCGCGCGCCGTCGCTTGGCGTCGATCTGGAATCGGTAGTCTCCGGCGAGATGTTCACGCAAGCGCGGATCGCGCTCGGGATGCAGCGGGCGCTCGACAACGAGGCCGGGCGCGAATCGGCAGGCACTATCCCCGAAACCACGACGATTTCGGTCCGCGATGCGCTTGCCTGGGCGACGATCGAGGGCGCCCGCATGCTCTGCTGGGAAGACCGGATCGGGTCCATAACGCCAGGCAAGCAGGCGGACCTCGTGCTCATCAGGGCCGAGGCGCTCAATATGCAGCCGGTGCACGACCCGGTCTCGGCCGTCGTGATGCAAACGAGCCTCGCCAACATCGACAGCGTGATGGTGGCGGGGCGATGGAAGAAGCGGAGTGGCCAGCTGCTCGTGGACGGCTTGGCCGGAAGCATCGACCGGCTGCGCGAATCAGGGCAGCGGATTCTTCAGGCGATGGGCTTGCTTGCCAGCCAATCTGATCCGGACTCGCAATAGCGGACGCGACCGAGCCGCCCTCTTTCGCTGCCGATCCCTGGGTTCGGCGCATCCACGATCCGGAGGGCCACGGCTCGCCGGGAATGAACAGGGTTTGCCTTTGAGTGACCGCATAATGACGCCTCGCCTTATTGCCCTGCGTGAAGCCGCGCTACGGCTTCCGAATATTCACGGCCGAGCCGCGCGACGAACTCGGTGACCGGGGTCACGGCCTTGACCGCGCCGATGCCCTGGCCGGAGCCCCAGATGTCGCGCCAGGCCTTCGGCTTCGCGCCGCCGGACGAATCGAAGTTCATCGTCTTGACGTCGCCCTGCGGCAGGTTGTCGGGGTCGAAGCCGGCGTTGACGATCGAGCGCCGGAGGTAATTCCCGTAGACGCCGGTGAAGAGGCTGGAGCCGACGATGTCCGCCGCGCGGCCGTCGACGATCGCCTGCTTGTATTCCGGAGCTGCGCGCGCTTCTTCGGTGGCGATGAATGCCGAGCCGATATAGGCGAGGTCGGCGCCCATCGCCTCGGCCGCCAGAATCGCGCCGCCGTTGGCGATGGCGCCGGAGAGCGCGAGCGGCCCGTCGAACCATTCGCGGATTTCCTGCACGAACGCGAACGGCGACAGCGCCCCGGCGTGGCCGCCGGCACCGGCGGCGACGGCGATCAGGCCGTCGGCGCCCTTTTCGATCGCTTTATGCGCGAAGCGGTCGTTGATGACGTCGTGCATCACGGTTCCGCCGTAAGAATGAACCGCGACGTTGACGTCCTCGCGCGCGCCCAGCGAAGTAATGACGATGGGCGCTTTCCACTTCACCGTCAGCTCGAGGTCCTGCTCGAGCCGTCCGTTCGACTTGTGGACGATCTGGTTGATCGCGAAGGGCGCGGCGGGATTTTCGGGATGCGC
>JASHUO010000603.1 GCA_030039975.1 Alphaproteobacteria bacterium | reverse complement strand
GTGATGCGGATGTCGCCGATGTTGACGCCGGCGAAGCCGAGCGACGTATCAACCATGCGCGGTGTCGCCGTGAAGATGTACTGCATCCCATAGAGCAGGATCATCGAGATGCCCATGGTGATGAGGATGCTCCGCTCGAACTCGCCCTGGCCGAGCTTCGCCAGGAAAAGCTCGTAGAGTGCCAGCCCGGCGATTGCGCTCGCCGCGACCGCGACCGCCAGAGCCGGCCAATAGAGCAGGCCGCACACCGGCAAGGCCAGCGCCATGGCAAAGGCGCCGAGGGTGAGGAATTCGCCATGCGCGAAGTTAATGATTTCGAGAACGCCGAAAATTAGGGCAAGTCCGACCGCGATGAGTGCATAAAGCAGCCCGAGCATAAGCCCGTTCATCGTCAGTTGCAGGAGATAGGTGGCGCTGAGCTGCATTTGGAAACGTCCAGCAAGCGTTGTGCCAAGGGCTACGGCATTTTTGTCTTTATCGGTATGCATCTTGCATTTAGCGTAGGGTCACGTCGAGCCCCCGGCTTTGAGGATGAGATGCGCGCAAGAACCTATCTCGCTGCTTTGATCACGCTGATCACGCTGCCCGCTGCCGCCCTGGCTGATCCGATCGTCATCGGCTTCAGCGCACCGGATACGGGTCCGGCGGCAACCGCCGCCCTGTGGCAGCGCTGGGGCGTCGATCTGGCGCTCGATGAGATCAACAAATCCGGCGGGCTGCTTGGGCAGAAGGTTCAAATCCTCGAAGAGGACAATCACTGCAACCCGTCCGAAGCGGTCAACGCTGCCAACAAGCTGGTCGAAGCGAAGGTCGCCGCGATCATCGGCGCGCATTGCAGCTCGGCGACGTTGGCGACGATGCCGATCGTCAAGGATGCCAAGATCCCGATGGTCGAAGGCGTGGCAACCAGCCCGAAGATCACCGAGCTTTCCGGCGTCGGCGGCAATGAGTGGGTGTTCCGCATCAACCCCTCCGACCAGGACATGATGGTCGGGCTCGGACGCTATCTGAAGGAGCACACCAACTTCCACAAAGTCGCGGTGATCGCCGAAGATACGGATTTCGGCCGCGGCGGCGTCACCGCTTTCGCCGATGTCGCCAAAGGCGACGGCATCACCCTTCTCTCCACCGATTACTACCCGCAGAACGAACCGGACTTCACCACCATCCTGACGCGCGTGCAGCAGCTTCATCCCGATGCCATCGCGCTCTTCCAGCTCGGCGGCGATCAGATCAATTTCCTGCGCAACGCGATGCAGATGGGCTTGACCATTCCTTATACCGGCCGCGTCGAGCTCGGCGGCAAGAACATGCAGATCATCGAGCAAGGCGGCATGGAAGGCTCGGTGAGCGCCTGGCCCTACAGCACCTTGATCGATGCGCCGATCAACAAGCAGTTCGTCGCCGCCATCCAGGCGAAAGACCACAGCATTCCCTATCTGCAGACCTGGGCCGGCTATGACTGCTTCCGCCTCATCGCCCAGGCGATCAAGGCTGCCGGCAGCGCCGAGCCTGCCAAGATCCGCGATGCGCTGCAGCACATCACCTTCGTCAACGCCATGGGCCGCACCGTCAAATTCGACGATCACAACCAGGCGGGCACGACGATCGTCATCAATCGGGTGCAGGACAAGACGGTCAAGGTCGCCGAGGTGCTGGAGCTGAAGTAAGCGCGCGCCAGTCGCGCAAATCCTCGGGCTCGTCGAGATCGAAGGCGAGCGCCGGATCTTTGAACAGGTGGAAGCTCAATCCGCGCGCTTCGGCCTCGGCGCGATGCGCGGCCAGGCTGCCGCTGCCGAACCGGAAGGCGAAGGACGCAGCGCCCGTGGTAGCGAGATAAAGCGCGTTGGTGCCGCGCCCGTGCCGGTCCGGCGCCGCCACCACATCGCCGCCGATCGCCACCAGCGCCTGCAAAGTACCCGCTGAGGCGAACGGCAAATCGATCGGCAGCACCAGCAGCGCTGCCGCTGCGTCGGCGCAGATCGTATCGCGCGCCTGACCGAGTGCCGGGTTGAGCCCAGCCTCCGGCGGCTCGGCAATGGTGCCGACACGCCGCGCCATTGCCAGATCCGCCGCCGCGGCATCCCCCGAAACGAGATGGCAGCGTTCGGCCGGCACGACATCCAAGGCGCAATCGAGCGTTCGACGCAGCAGCTCGACGCAAAGCGCGGCGCGTTCAGGTGCCGCGAGCATCGGTGAGAGGCGCGATTTGCCCAGCGCCAAGGCTTTGCAGGGGATGAGGATGTGCAGCGGCATGGGGCGGCGCCAATTATCGCGCCTCGGCGCGCCCCCGCCTCACCCCAACCCTCTCCGCCCCGGGGGGCGGAGAGGGAGGGACCCGTCGCGAAGCGATGGGAGGGTGAGGTGGGGCGGCGTCGGTCTTGCGTGCTGTCTTAAGCATCTCTGAATACTATCGCCCCGCCGCCAACTCGGCGGCGAACGCCACCACCGCTTCCGCGAGGTGGCGGCGGTCGGCCGATGTCTTCATCAGGCTCGGCACGGCGCGCGCGGCAAGGCCGAGCGGGGCGAGGCGCGGCAGCAGCGCCGCATCGGCGTCGTCGAGGAGGAAGCCATCGATGAAGCCGCGATAATGCTCCGCCACGGCGAGCGCCGAAGGCTCGATGCCGAGCTCGCGCATCATCTTGGCCGCGGGCCCTTTCACCGCTGCGCCGCCGATGATCGGGGAGACCGCGACGATGGGCACGCCGCGCTGCTTCAAGCGCTGTTGCAGGCCCGGCACCGCGAGGATCGGCGCGATGCTGACATAGGGGTTGGAGGGGCAGAGCACGATCGCGGCAAGGTCGCGGTCGGCCAGAGCGGCATCGAGCTCTCGTGTCGGCGCGGCGCTTTCGCTGCCCGCAAAAGCGAAGCCGGTGACCACGGGCGCGCAGCGCTCTTTGACGAAATATTCCTGGAACGGCAGCTTCCCTTGCGGCGTGTGGACGATGGTGCGAACCGCGGCATCCGTCATCGGCAGCACCTGCGCGCGGATGCCGAGACGGCAGCAAACATCGGCGGTGATCTCCGTCAACCGCTCGCCGCGGCGCAGCCGCTCGCTGCGCAGCACATGGAGCGCGACATCGCGGTCGCCGAGCTGGAACCAGCTCGGCCCGCCGAGCCGAGTCGCCTGATCGAGAAAGGCCCAGCTCTCGCCGGCGACGCCCCAGCCCGTGCTCGGCTCGGCGATGCCCGCGAGCGTGTAGGTGACGGTGTCGAGATCGGGGCAGATGGTGAGCCCCATATGCTCGAAATCATCGCCGGTGTTGACAAGCACGGTGAGCTCATCGCCGAGCAGCTGCATCAGCCCGTCGGCAAGCTTGGCGCCGCCCACGCCGCCGGCGAGGGCCAGGATCATCGGAAGAGATCGAGCTGCGCCGGACGCAGCAGCTCGCTCGCTTTGCCCGGCCGCAGCGGATAGGGAAAGCCGCGCGCATGGATGACCGGACGCCCCTCGCCCGCCTGCCCCATCAGCAGCGAGGCCGCCGCCGCCAGCTCGTCGGCGGCGCCGATCTCGGTGATGCGCAGCGCGCGGCCGCTGCGGTCGAGCGTGCCACGGAGATCGATCAGCGCCGGCAAACCCGCAACGCCGATCGCAGTGCCGACCGTGCCAAGGCGCCAGGCGCGGCCGAAGCTGTCATTGATGACGATGCCGAGCGCGGCGCCGGTGCGCGCCTGAAATTGCCGGCGCAGCTCTTCGGCGCTGCGATCGGGATCGGCCGGCAGCAGCAGCACCGCCTCATCGCCCGATTCGCTCTCGACATTGGAGGCGTCGATGCCGGCATTGGCCAGCACGAACCCCAAGCGGTGCACGACGACGATCACGCCTGGTCGCGCGCGCAGCACCTCGCGCGATTCCTGCAGGATGAGCTCGACAAGGCGCGGGTCCTTGTCGACCTCCGGCGCCAGCGCCCGCGCGCGCGGCGACGGGGTCACGTCGGCGAGACGGATGCGGCGGCCTTCCGCCTTGGAGACGATCTTCTGCGCCACCACCAGCACATCGCCGTTTTGGAATGAAATAGCCGAACGCGACGCCGCCGCGGCGATGAGCGCCGCGAGATCGGCGCCCGCCGCGATGGTGGGCAGGCCGGACAGCGCCGTCAGATTCAATGTCGCCGCCGGCCCCATGCTTCAGCGCGCCTCCGCGTCCTCGGGCAGGCCGGTGAACCGGATGCCCGAGCTCTTCAGCCCATAGCGCCGGTTGATGAAGATCAGCACCGAGGTGAGCGCCTCGGCGGCGGCCGAATTCGCCAGCGCGCCGCCATGGATGCCGCGCATGCCCGCCGCTTCGGCGAGCGCCACCACCGCGGCCCGCGCCTCCTTGTCGTCGCCGCAGACGAGCACGTCGCAATCGACGGTCGCGGCGAGATCCTCGAGCAGATGCGACGAGACGTTTTGAAAGGCGGAGACCACCTTGACCGCCGCGCCGAGCAAGCGCTGCGCCGCCACTGCGGCCGAGCCTTCGGGCGGCAGCTGCACGCGCGCCACTTGCGGCGGCATCAGCGGCACCGTCACATCGACCAGGAGCTTGCCGGCGAGCCTATCCTTCACCGCCTCCAGCGTGGGGCGATGCGCGGCGTAAGGCACGGTCAGCACGACGATCTCGCCGCGCTCGGCGGCACGGCGATTGTCGCAGCCCTCGACCGAGCCGCCGCCGAGCCGCCCGCGGAGCTCGGCCGCCTTGGCCTCGGCGCGCGGCGCATCGCGCGAACCAATCAGCACGGGATAGCCGGCATGGGCCCAGCGCAGCGCCAATCCGCTGCCCTCCTGCCCGGTGCCGCCGAGCACGGCGATGGTGGGTTTCATGGGTCTTCTCTCATAGGGTGGCGAAAGCGGCGCGCGACAGCGCCTTGGCATCGCCGGGCGGCGTCTGCACCACCTCGGCCAGCGGCGCTGCCGCCAGGGCCGCGGCGACGCGCTCGGGCGCCACCGCACGATAGAGCGTGTCGCGCGGCGCGGCGCGGCGGCCGAGCGCGTGCGCAATCTCCGCCATCGCCGCGGGCGGCATCTCCTGGCCGTGCTGCGTGCCGGCGGCGCGCGAGATGCTCTCATTCATCAGCGTGCCGCCGAGATCATTGGCGCCCGCGTTGAGGCAGAGCTTCACCCCTGCGACGCCGAGCTTCACCCAGGACGCCTGGATGTTGGGGATCAGCGGATGGAGCGCGAGCCGCGCCACCGCATGCATCAGCACCGCTTCGCGGACCGTCGGACCGCGGCGCGCCCGGCCCTTGCGGTAGATCGGCGCCTCCATCGGCACGAAGGGCAGCGGCACGAATTCGGTGAAGCCGCCGGTCTCCTCCTGCAGATCGCGCAGGCGCAGCAGATGGCGCGCCCAGGATCGGGGATCGTCGACATGGCCGAACATGATCGTCGCCGTGGTCCTGAGTCCGACGCGATGCGCCGCGGCGACGACCGACAGCCATTCCGCGGTCTTGAGCTTGTCGGGACAGAGGATGGCGCGTACGCCATCGTCCAGCACTTCGGCCGCGGTGCCCGGCAACGTGCCGAGCCCCGCCGCTTTCAGCTCGGCGAGAAACTCGGGCACGGCGATGCCGAGCGTCGCG
>JASHUO010000602.1 GCA_030039975.1 Alphaproteobacteria bacterium | reverse complement strand
GCCTTCGGCTACACCCAGGAGGACATCAAGTTCTTCCTGCGGCCGATGGCGCTCGCCGGCGACGACACGGTGGGCTCGATGGGGCGCGACACGCCGCTGGCGGTGCTGTCGCACCGGCCGAAGCTGCTCTTCGACTATTTCCAGCAGCGCTTCGCCCAGGTCACCAACCCGCCGATCGATTCGATCCGCGAGGAGCTGGTGATGTCGCTGGTCTCGCTGGTGGGACCGCGGCCCAACCTGCTCGACCTCGAAACCGGCGGCAAGCATATCCGGCTCGAGCTGAAGCAGCCGATCCTGACCAATGTCGATCTCGAGAAGATCCGCCGCATCGAGGACAATACCGGCGGCAAGTTCAAGACCTACACCCTCTCGATCTGCTACGACGCGGAGGAAGGCGCGGCCGGCATGGCGCGCGCCGTCGAGCAGATCTGCAAGCGCGCCGAGGACGTGGTGCGCGCCGGCCACAACCTCCTCGTCCTTTCCGACCGCGCGCTCGATGCCGAGCACATCGCCGTGCCGTCGCTGCTCGCCGTAGCATCCGTGCATCACCACCTGATCCGCGGCGGCCTCAGGACCGAAGTCGGCCTCGTCGTCGAGACCGGCGAGGCGCGCCAGCTTCATGATTTCTGCCTGCTCGCGGGATATGGCGCCGAGGCGATCAACCCTTACCTCGCCTTCGACACCATCGCCTCGCAACGCCAGGAGCTCGGCGACGTCGGCGAGGCGGAAGCGCATAAGCGCTACATCAAGGCGGTCGCCAAGGGCATCATGAAGGTGATGTCCAAGATGGGCATCTGCACCTTCCAATCCTATTGCGGCGCGCAGATCTTCGACGCGGTGGGTCTCTCTTCCGCCTTCCTCGACAAATACTTCGCCGGCACCGTGTCGCCGGTCGAGGGCGCCGGCATCGACGAGGTCGCCGAGGAGACGGTGCGGCGCCATCGCCTCGCCTATGGCGATGCGCCCAATTACCGCAACGCGCTCGATCCCGGCGGCGAGATCCTGTTCCGCGTCCATGGCGAGACGCATATCTGGACCTCGGAGACGGTGTCGCTGCTGCAGCATGCGGTGCGCAGCGGCGATTATGACCGCTTCAAGGACTACACGCGCAAGGTCGGCGAGCAGGATGCCGGCGTGATCGCGCTGCGCGCCCTGCTCGACTTCAAATCGGCGGAAAAGCCGGTGCCGATCGAGGAAGTTGAGCCCGCCGCGGAGATCGCCAAGCGCTTCTCCGGCGGCGCCATGTCCTTCGGCTCGATCTCCTGGGAAGCGCACACCACACTCGCCATCGCCTTGAACCGGCTCGGCGGCCGCTCCAACACCGGCGAGGGCGGCGAGGATGCGGCGCGCTACAAGCCGCTGCCCAACGGCGATTCCATGCGCTCGGCGATCAAGCAGGTCGCTTCCGGCCGCTTCGGCGTCAATGTCGAGTACCTCGTCAACGCCACCGACCTGCAGATCAAGATGGCGCAGGGCGCCAAGCCCGGCGAGGGCGGCCAGCTCCCCGGCCACAAGGTCGATGACTGGATCGCGCGCGTCCGGCGCTCGACGCCGGGCGTGGGCCTGATCTCGCCGCCGCCGCATCACGACATCTATTCGATCGAGGATCTGGCGCAGCTCATCCACGATCTGAAAAACGCCAACGCGGCGGCGCGGATCAGCGTCAAGCTCGTCTCCGAGATCGGCGTCGGCACGATCGCGGCCGGTGTCGCCAAGGCCTATGCCGACCATGTCACCATCGCCGGCCATGAAGGCGGCACCGGCGCCTCGCCCTTGACCTCGATCCATCACGCCGGCGAGCCCTGGGAGATTGGCCTTGCCGAGACGCATCAGACGCTGGTGCTGAACGGGCTGCGCGGCCGCATCGCCGTCCAGGTCGATGGCGGGCTGCGCTCGGGCCGCGACGTCGTCGTCGGCGCGCTGCTCGGCGCCGACGAGTTCGGCTTTGCCACTGCGGCGCTGATCTCGGCCGGCTGCGTGATGATGCGCAAATGCCATCTCAACACCTGCCCGGTCGGCGTCGCGACGCAGAATCCCGAGCTGCGCCACCGCTTCGTCGGCAAGCCCGAGGACGTCACCAACTTCTTCCTCTTCATCGCCGAGGAAGTGCGCGAGCTGATGGCGAAGCTGGGCTTCCGCACGGTCAACGAGATGATCGGCCGCACCGACCTGCTCGAGATGCGGCAGGGGCTCAACCATCCCAAGGCGCGCCTCCTCAACCTGTCGCGCATCCTCCATCAGCCGCACGTCGCGCCGGGAACGGCGACCTATCAGTGCGAGCCGCAGCACCATCGCCTGGGAGGCGCGCTCGACCACAAGCTCATCGCCAAGGCGAAGCCGGCGCTGGAGAAGCGCCGGCCGGTGACGGTCGAGCTGCCGATCCGCAACGTCCATCGCGTCGTCGGCGCCATGCTGTCGGGCGAGATCGCCAAGCGCTTCGGCGATGAGGGCCTGCCCGACGGGTCGATCCATGTGCGCTTCAAGGGCACGGCCGGGCAGAGCTTCGGCGCTTTCCTCGCCCGCGGCGTCACGCTCGAGCTTGAAGGCGCCACCAATGATTACTGCGGCAAGGGCCTTTCGGGCGGGCGCATCATCGCCTACCCGCCGCATGACAGCCCGCTCGAGCGCCACCGCAGCATCATCGTCGGCAATACGGTGCTCTACGGCGCGGTGAACGGCGAATGCTTCTTCAGCGGCGTCGCCGGCGAGCGCTTTGCCGTACGCAATTCCGGCGCGCTCGCCGTGGTCGAAGGCGTCGGTGCGCATGGCTGCGAGTACATGACCGGCGGCACCGTCGTCGTGATCGGCGAGACCGGCACCAACTTCGCCGCCGGCATGAGCGGCGGCATCGCCTATGTGCTCGACGAGCGCGGCGATTTCGAGCGGCGCTGCAACCTCGCCATGGTCGAGCTCGAGCCGATCGTCGACGAGGATGACGCGATCGAGCTGCTCGAGCATCGCGGCGGCGATCTCGAGGCGCATGGGCAGGTCGACATCACCCACAGCCTGACCCAGGCCGACGCCCTCATCGTGCGCCGCCTCATCGCGCGCCATGTGCGCTACACCGACAGCCCGCGCGGCAAGGCCATCCTCGCCGCCTGGGACCAGTACGCCCCGAAATTCGTCAAGGTCATGCCCATCGAGTATCGCCGCGCGCTGCAGCAGCTTCAGGCGAAGACGCGCGCCACCGAGCGCCCCGAGGTGAGCGTGGCGGTGGGAGATTAGCCACCATGGGCAAGCCGACGGGGTTTCTGGAGTTCCAGCGCCGCGACCGCGGCTATGCGCCGGTCGCCGAGCGGGTGCAGCATTGGCGCGAGTTCGTTCGCCCGCTGCCGGAGGACGAGTTGCGCCGGCAGGGCGGCCGCTGCATGGATTGCGGCACGCCGTTCTGCCACCATGCCTGTCCGGTCAACAACATCATCCCGGACTGGAACGACCTCGTCTTTTCCAGCGACATGCGCGCGGCGCTCGAGGTGCTGCACCAGACCAATAATTTTCCGGACGTGACCGGGCGCGTCTGCCCGGCGCCGTGCGAGGCCGCCTGCACGCTCAACCTGATCGAGCAGCCCGTCACCATCAAGACGATCGAGCACGCCATCGTCGAGCGCGGCTGGAGCGAAGGCTGGATCGAGCCGCAGATCTCGCCGCGCCGCTCGGGCAAGCGCGTCGCCGTCATCGGCTCCGGCCCCGCCGGCCTCGCCTGCGCGCAGCAGCTCGCGCGCGCCGGCCACGTCGTCGCAGTGTTCGAGAAGGCGCCGCGCATCGGCGGGCTGCTGCGCTACGGCATTCCCGATTTCAAGCTCGAGAAGCAGGTCATCGACCGCCGCATCGCGCAGATGCGCGCCGAAGGCGTCGAGTTCCATCCCAACTGCCATATCGGCGTCAACGTGCCGGTCGAGAAGCTGATGCACGGCTATGACGCCATCGTGCTGGCGATCGGCGCCGAGCATCCGCGCGACCTGCCGGTGCCCGGCCGCGAGCTCCAGGGCATCCAGTTCGCCATGGAGTTCCTGACCCAGCAGAACCGCCGCGTCGCCGGCGAGAAGGTGCCGGACAGCGAAGCCATCCTGGCGACGGGCCGCGACGTGCTCGTCATCGGCGGCGGCGATACCGGCTCCGACTGCATCGGCACATCGAACCGCCACAAGGCGCGTTCGGTGAGCCAGCTCGAGATCCTGCCGCTGCCGCCGCAGCACGAGGCGAAGCTCACCACCTGGCCGGACTGGCCGATGAAGCTCCGCACCTCGAGCTCGCAGGAGGAAGGCTGCCACCGCGATTTCGCCGTCACCACCAAGGCGTTCCTCGGCAAGGACGGGCGCGTCTCGGGGATCGAGGCGGCGCGGGTCGAATGGGTGAGCGAGAACGGCCGCATGAGCATGCGCGACGTGCCGGGCAGCGCGTTCGTCATCAAGACCGATCTGGTGCTGCTCGCCATGGGCTTCGTCCATCCCGTGCATCCCGGTGCGGTCAAGAGCATCGGCGTCGAGCTCGACCCGCGCGGCAATGTCAAGGCGACCGATCGCGACTATGCCACCTCGGTGCCGAAAGTGTTCGCCGCCGGCGACACGCGGCGCGGCCAGTCCCTCGTCGTCTGGGCGATCCGCGAAGGCCGCCAATGCGCCCGCGCCGTCGACGAATTCCTGATGGGCAGCTCGGATCTCCCGCGGTAGCGGGACGTGCTTACCCCCCAGGTTAGGGAGGGGGGAGCTGCCCGCTCGCTGTCGCCGCCAGAGACCAAACACCGCTCCATTCCGGGCCGGGGGCTTCGGTGCGGAAGCCGGCAATGCGATTCAAAAAGACGCGGCTCGGCGCATCCGCGGGATCGATCGCGAGGCACGCCTCGAAGCCGCTGCGCGCCGTCTCCCAGTCCTTGGTGCGATAGGCCGCGAGCGCCTGGGCAAAGGCATCGCGCAGCAGGAGCCGCTCGGGCGCCACCGCGTTCTTGCGGCCGACCAGCTCGAAGATGCGCTCCGGCTCCGATTTGCCGGCGAAGCGCACGGCGTCGATCTCCCGCGTCTCAACCGCGGCCGCCGCGAGGCGGCTGGTGGCCTCGCCGAGGAGAATGCGCGTGCCGTAGATCTTGTTGGCTGCCTGGAGGCGCGACGCCAGGTTCACCGTGTCTCCGATCACCGTGTAGTTGCGCGTCTGCTCGGAGCCGATGCTGCCGACCACCACATCCCCGGTGGCAATGCCGATGCGGATGTCGATCTCTGGTATGCCGCGGCGGACCCCCATGAGCTCGGGCAGCTCGGCACGAAACGCGTCGAGGGCGGCGATCTGCTCGAGCGCGGCAAGGCAGGCCAGATCGCCCTGTTCCTCGCGGCTGGTGAAGGGCGGGCCCCAGAACGCCATGATCGCATCGCCGATATATTTGTCGATGATGCCGTTGCTGCGCCGGACCGGATCGGACATCAAGGTCATGTAGCGGTTGAGGACGTTGACCAGCGCGACCGGGGTGAGGCCCTCGCTGAAGCTGGTGAAGCCCTTCATGTCGCAGAACAGGATCGTCATCTCGCGGCGCGAGCCCTCGACATCGGTCAGCTCCGGCCGGTCGATGAGCCCCTCGACGATGCGCGGATCGACATACTTGCCGAAGAGCTCGCGGATCTTCGCCTTGACGCGCAGCTCGGCCACCATGCGGTTGAAGGAGCCGGTCAGCCGGCCGATCTCGTCATGCGAGGTGATCGGGACGGTGATGTCGAGCGCGCCGCCCTCGACCGCGGTCGTGCCGGCGACCAGGCGGCGCACCGGGCGCACCAGGCCGAGGGTCACGGCGGCGGCGAGGGTGAGGCCGAGAAGCCCGGCGATCGCCAGCAGCGCGAGGCTGATCTCGACGACATGCCGCTGATAGGCGCGGGTGCCGACGATCGCGGCGCTGGCGAGCTGGCGCATGTCGCTCCGCTCCGCCTCGAGCTTGGCGTCGATGTCGTCGCGCCACTGGTTGAGCGCGGCGAGCCGCTCCTCGGCTTTGGCCTCGTCGTGCGCCGC
>JASHUO010000601.1 GCA_030039975.1 Alphaproteobacteria bacterium | reverse complement strand
CGGAGCTTCGCCTCGACCGTGTCGTCGCGGGCGAACCCGGCCGCGCGCTCGAGCTGGACGATGAATGGATAGAGCGCGCTGTCCTGGTAGTGCGGCAAGCAGAAATAGCGCAAGCGCGTATGGGGCTCGGATCGGATGCGCTCGGAAAGTGCGGCGGTGATCCGTGACTTGCCGATACCGGGCTCACCGGAAATCAGCACCACGCGCCCTTCGCCTGTCTTAGCCTGCTCCCAGCGACGCAGAAGCAGTTCGACTTCCTCGTCGCGCCCGACCAGCGCCGTCGTCCCGGAGCGCAGGGCCTCGAACCGGCTGACCTCGCCGCTTTCACCCAAGACACGCCAGGCGTGTTGCGGCTCGGCGAAGCCGGCAAGTTGCTGCAGGCCAAGGGTCTCCATCTCGAACAGCTCGCCGATCTGTTGCCGCGTGCTGGCGGCGATCACTAGACTGGCTGGCGCAGCGAGCGCTTGCAGCCGCGCCGCGAGATTGGGCGTCTCGCCGACCACCGATTGTTCCTGCGCCGAGCCCTCGCCGACGAGATCGCCGACGACCACCAGCCCGGTGGCGATCCCGACACGGGCCTGGAGCCTCGCGGATCGGAGGTCGAGGTGACCGACCGCGTCAATCGAGGCCAATCCGGCCCGGACCGCCCGCTCGGCGTCGTCCTCATGCGCCTGCGGATAGCCGAAATAAATGAGCACACCGTCGCCCATGTATTTGGCCACGAAACCGCCGAAAGGTCGCACCGTCTCTGCGATGCATTTCTGATAGGCCCCGATGACTTCGCGAAGGTCTTCAGGGTCCATCCGCGCCGACAGCGCCGTCGAACCGACCAGGTCGGAAAACATGACCGTGACCTGGCGGCGCTCGGCATGAGAAGGCGCGTTTGCTCCCGAAGGTGCCGCGGCGGGGGCCGCTGTCGCCTCAATGTCACCGCGCAGCGCTGCGATGGCGTCGAGCAGCTTGCGGCGATGCCCGACAATGCCGACGCCCAAATCCTTCAGGTCCTCCGCCGTCAGGTTCGGCAGGACCGTTGCATCGATTTCGTTCTCACGGAACGCAGCCTCATATTGGTCGAGGCCAAGGCTCCGCAGCCAACCCCCGAGGTCCATGGCGGCACCCCACATCCCCGACGCCCAATCATGGTCCTGGCGAAACAGGCTGTCCATGGGCTGGGATGTTCCGATGATGGTCGACGGGAACCAGGCTTGGAACGCGGATGCGGCGTGTCCGATCCCGCTTGCCGGCGGTGAGAACATCCGCGGCTCCGGCAATTTTACGCGCGCGATCGGGGTTAGGGGCATTGCCGACCCATAGCAGCCGGCAACCAACGTCGCGTGCTCTCTGCCGGGCATGGCGTTAGAGTGACGCGATGGCCAGCGCCCTCGAGCATGTCTCCTGGGAGACCTGCCTGATCGAGCCGCGCTCCGACCGGGCGCTCGAAGCCTATGCCCGGCGGAAGGTCGGCGTCCCCTTTCTGTCGCTCCGCTACTTTGCTTCGGTCCCGTGGTTGGCGCGAGCGGTGGTCGATCTGCACCCCGAGCTTGGGCTCTTGATGCATCTCGACCAGAGCGTGGCGGACCTTCTCACCCTTGTCGTAAGCCAGGAGAATTCGTGCCGCTTTTGCTACGCGGTCATGCGGATGCTGCTGCGGGCGCAAGGCATGAGCGACGCCCGCATCGAGCGCATGGAGCAGCATCTGAGCCGCGCCGGCGATCTTCCACCGCGAACCGCCGCGGCGATCGCCTTCGGGCGGAGCCAGTCGCGCGTCGGCCCTGGGGCGGCGCGGGACGCCCGGCGGGCGCTGCGTCACGCCGGCTTCAGCGATGACGAGATGAAAGAGATCGGCTTCGTGGTTGCCAGCACGGATTTCCTCAACCGCATCCACACGATCCCTGCAATCCCCTCGCGCCCGGTGGAGCGAATGCCGGATCGGCTTCACATGCGGCTGCTCGGGCCCTTGCTCAATTACATCGTGCAAAAACATCGGTTCCGTGGGCGGGCGACGCCGCTCGAACGCGCGCCGCTTTACCCCTATGCCCGCCTCGTCCGTGCCTATGCCGGCTCGCCGATCGCGCCGGCGCTCGGACAGGCGATCGAAGAGATGTGGGCTTCGCCGGTTCTCAGCCGGCGCAGCAAGCTGTTGATGCTCGCCGTCATCGCTCGCGGCCTCGGTTGCGAGGTTTGTGCGCTCGAGATCGGGGAGGCCCTGCAGCGCGAAGGTCTCGACGCGTCGGCACTGGCCCAAATCCTCACGCATCTCGACGCCCCCGAGCTCGACGACACCGAGCGGCTCCTGGTCCGCTTCGCGCGCGAGACGATCTGGTACGAGCCGGCGGTACTGCAGCGCCGCGCCCGCGCCCTCAGCGCTCGGCTCACCGGCCCGCAGCTTGTCGAGGCCGCCGGGGTCGCGTCGCTGGCGAATGGCCTCTGTCGCTTGGGCGCCATGGTGCTGGAGCACGCATGACGTGGACCGCCGCCCTGGTTGTCGCGCTCGTGATCATCGCCGTTCTCGCCGGCGCACTCTGGCGCCAACGGCACTACCAGGAGCGGCTCAAAGCGCAGCTCAAGGCAGCAACCGCGGATCTCGAGCAGCTGCAGAACGCATGCTCCCGGCTGGCGCCGGCCGGGGTGGTGCAGCGCCTCGTTGCGGATGGCATCGCGCTCGACGATGCGCCGGGCGCGGAGCGAAAGGTCGTGACTGCGATGTTCGTCGATCTCGTCGGCTTCACCGCGATGACCGAGCGGCTGGAGCCGGCGCTCCTGGTGCGCGTGCTCAATGGCTATTATCAGCGCGTCAGCGATGCCATCGAAGAGCATCGCGGCCAGGTCGGAAGCTTCGTCGGCGATGGCATCGTCGCCTATTTCGGCGCAATCCAGCCCAATCCCTGGCAATGCGACGATGCCGTGCGCGCCGCCCTCGCCATGCGGGCCGCGATCCGCGCCTATAATGGCGAGCTCGAGCGCGAAGGGCTGCCGCCGCTCGCGATCGGTGTCGGCATCGACCGCGGACCCGGGCTTGCGGGACTGATGGGGTCGCGCGCGCGAAGAGAATACGCCTTCATCGGACGCGCGGTGAACCTCGCCGCGCGCCTACAAGGCCTGACGCGCATTCACCAGGTCGACATTCTGGTCACCGAGGCGTTGCGCGCCGAGCTCGATGCCGGCTTCGTGCTCGTGCCCATGCCGGCGGAGCCGGTCAAGGGTTTCGCTGAGCCGATCGTCACTTATGCCGTGCGCGGGCGCTCCGAGCCCCACCAGGATCGCGGCCAATAGCCGAAATGCGGTGGCGGGAGCCGTGCCTCCTTCTTCACGCGCATCCCTGACGACAAGTGCTGTCAACCCTGAGCTCAAGACAAAGCACTTCGGCGTCGAAAACGCGAATAGAGGTCGGGAGGATGTCCGTTTTGGGACAAACCTTGACGAAGCGCGTCGCTTGCGGCGAGTCTGCACGCGTGCGCTACGGACATTTGACACGAGAGCGTTGCGCTTCTCGCCCAACGAGACCCGGGAAATACCCGATTTGCGGCTTCCCCCGCGGATGCGTGAATCGAAGCAGCCCGGCTTTCAAACGAGGCTTCGGTATCAAGCTGCACTTCCGCGACGCCCGCGATGCCGGGCCGGAAGGGACGCGATGCAGGCTTGCGCGTGGTGTATGAGCGCCGCGGCGGCGGCGCTGCTTCTCGCCGCCCCGCTCGGCGCCTGCTCGTCCGACGCCCCGTCGACGACGCCCGGCGGGCGGGTAGAGGCGATTGCGCCAAGCAGCGCCGTCACGCAGAGTGGGCCGGACATCGGCGCGCCCGCCGGCAATTTCATGAGCAATGGCGCAAGGCCTGCGCAAGCGCCCTCTGCGACAGCGGCGCCGACGCCGGCTCCGGCCGGCCAAGCGGCGACGCCGCCGAGCACGGCCGCGGCGTTCCTCACCAGCGACGCAGGGCGGCTGCAGGGCGAGCTTGATCAGATCAAGGGTCGCGTCGCCAATCGCGGCACATCGCTCCAGCAGCTCCGAGACGGCGCCGCCCGCGACGTCTCCGCGTATGAGGCCGCGGCGGGCGCGGTCAGAACCGGTGTTCAGAGCGGGAAGGCGACAGGCGATGCCGCGCTTCTCGGGCACTGGACGGATGCCCAAGCGGCGCTCGCGCGGATGGATCGCAGCATGGCTCAGCTCGTCGCGCTCTCGGTCCAAAGCGCGCAAGACGCCGCTTCCGCCGGCTACATCGGCGATTCGGCCAAGCGCGCCGGCACCCTCGAAGGGAGCGCGGCGGATCGACAGCGTCTGGCGGCGATCGCGGCCGATGCCGCGGCAACGGAAGAGGCGGCGCGAACGCAGAAGACGGCGGTCGGCAGCGAAATCGAAAAGCAGACCGCCAGTGTGACGCAGGACCGCGCGGAATTGATGCGGCTCGCCTTGGCCATCGAAGGTGCTCCGGCGAGCAAGGGCTCGAGCTCCGCCGTGCCGCGTGCCGCCGCGGCGAAATCCGCGGCCGCACATATCGCCAAGGCGGCGTCCTCGCATTCCGGCACATCCGCGCCGCCCGCATCGCCGCCCGGCGATCTCGACGGAAAGGCGCCGCTGGTGGTGATCCGCTTCGACCAGCCGAACGTCCCCTACGACGAGCCCGTCCGTAAAGCCGCCGCCTTGGCGCTGCAGCGCAAGCCCACGGCGATCTTCGACGTCGTCGCCTCCGCGCCGGCGGAAGGCGCGCCCGACGCTGTCGCGAGCGCGCGGGAGAAATCGAAGGCCGACGCGGAAGGCGTCGTCCGCTCGCTGATGAGCGCCGGAGTGCCGTCGAATCAGGTGACCTTGACCCTCGCCACGCCGCAGACGGGGGAAGCTGCCGAAGTCCGCATCTTCGTGCGCTGAGGCGGCTCAGGATCGGCTCGCGACGCTGAGCGACAGCGAGAGGGCGCCCACGGCGATGAGGCTGGCGGCCCAGACCGCATCGAGATTGAACCAGCTCCGCGACAGGAATTTGAGACCGAGATAGCGATAGACGAGCCACGCCACGCACCCGCCGGCGGCGATCATCGCAAGGGAATGGACGACGGCGACCAGGACGGCCATGCCGAGATTGGCGTTGATCAGGCTGCCGGCCGCTTCATGGCCGCTGTCGCGCTCGGCGGCGCGGCAGAGTCCGAGATAGATCGGCACGAGCATCAATCCCGCGCCATGCGCGATCGCCACGAAGAAGGACCAGAGCGCGAGCTGCGTCGGCCGTATCCGCGCCAGCGCCCGTGGATGGCGCCGGTTCACGAGGCGGAAGATGCCGAACCCGATGACCAAGAGGCTGGCGCCGATGCGGATCCGCTGCTGCCATTCGACGAGAGCGAGCAGCAAGCCGAAGGGAAGAAGCATCACGAGCATCGCCAGCAGATGGCCGAGGGTCAGCGGCCCCAGCGCTTTGACCAGCGCCCGCGAGCTCCTCTCCATGAGGCCGGCTGAAACCACGAGCGGCCAACCCATCCCGGGGTTCACCCCGTGATAGAGGCCGCTCGCGACAACCGCCAGCCACAGCCCGGCCAGCGTCAAATCCGTTCCGCTCGCAATCAAACCGAGGGATAGCAGAACGAATCGGTCGAACAGTCACCGCCTTCGAGCCGGATCTGATGCGCCCGGTATCCGTCGGGGAAGCTCACGCAATAATCCTTTTCCAGCTCGAGGCCGCCATTCGCACCCGCATGAGCCATCACCTCGGTACCCGGCACGCCATCGGGATAGAACTGGTTGTCCCAGGTCGAATAGAGCGAGTTGGTCCAGTAGACGCGTTTGCCGTCGCGGCTGATCTCGACCATCTGCGGGCCGCCCGCATAGGCCTTGCCGTTGGGGTGCGGCGTGCGGCGGGCAATGCCGCCGATGCGGACAGAGCCCGCCAGCTTCGGTTTCCTCGGGTTGGTGACGTCGTACTGGCGCATCTCGCCGGTTCCCCAGCACGAGACGTAGAGGAACCGGTCATCCAGAGAGAGGTCGATGTCGCTCACCAGCGGCGGCACCGCACCGAAGCCCTGCAGCAGCGGCGGCAGTTGATTCTTCTGCGCCGGCTCGGGCGGGATCGTCGCCGTCTTCTCGATATGGAACCTCCCGCCCTCGCGCCACCACGTCCAGATCGAGGCTTCGAGGTTCGTCGTATCGACCACGACTCCGACGAAGCCGTACTCGCGAACCGGATCATGCGCCGGCCGAACCTCGAGCGCCATCTGATGGTTGGCGCCGAGATCGATGGTCTGGACGTTGCGCCGGGCGCGGAGATCCCAGAAGTGGATGTGATGGCCGTATTTGTTGGCGAGCAGATCCTCAGCGACGATGCCGTTCTCGAATTGCGGCGGCAGCGCCCACTCGCTCGTCACCATGTAATCGCGCGGCAGGTTCCACCAGAAGTCGTAATGCAGCTTCTGCGGCCCGCGGTCGATTTCCCAGCGCCCGAGAATCTCGAAGGTTTCGCAGTCCATGATGAAGATGCCCGGGGGCCCGTCGGTGCCATTCTTGCCGCCACCGCCGAGGGTGCTGACATAGATCCCCTCCGGCCCGCAATGCACCGTGTGCGGCCGCGAATAGCCGGTCTTTTTGAACACCTCCTCGGGCTCGATGATCTTGTGGATCTTCGCCTGGGTGGGATCCGGCTTGGTATCCACGACATAGATGCGCGATGAGCGGATGCCGGGGATGATCAGGTAGCGCCGTTCGAGAAAAGCGTGACCGCAAAGCGGCGACAAGGCCGACGAGCACGCGTTCCAGCCGAAATGGTGGAACTCGTCGCCTTTGTAGGGCATGGTCACGGTGTGCACGACCTTGCCGAAGCTCGGCGAGCGCGGCTTCGCATCGATCACGGCGAGCGCGTCGGGCTGCGAGAAGTCCGGACTCAACAGCAAAGTATAGGCAAAGTTCTCCGCTGCGGCTTCCATCGCCAGCTTGGGCGATGCGTGGAAGGTCGGATCAGGCCTCATCGTCATCGGAATGCCTCCCTGTTGTCGATGCGCGAGAGCCGCGGTCGCAGAGTCGGCTCGTGCGCCCCTGGGTCGAGCGAATGTTCTGAGCCGAAATTTCTTTGTGCTGTGTGGCTCGGCAGGGCTCTCTGAGCCCGCCGCACAAGCGCCGCAACGGTCTGCCGAAGACCGACATTCGCGGCGCGACAAGCGTATCGCCGACGAGAATATCCCTTTGTTGCAAGCCCTGCCAGCGGTGGAGCGATGACGTAGGGAATGATCGCGGTGCTCACGCGGTCTGTCGGGCTTCGCCCGCGCGGGGGCGGCGCCGCAGCGCGGCGGGCGCGGCACGTTGCGCCGGCGGTGCGTCCGTCAGAATCCGCTTGCCGTCTCGGAACACGGCGAGCGCGCCGCGCGCCAGCGCCTGCCATGGCTCGTCGGCGGTGAGCGGCCTGGTGGCGAGCACGGTGACGATGTCGCCGGGTGCGGCCTCCTGGGAGAAATCGACCTGCAGAGTCGCGTCGATGAGGCGGGCATGGCCGAAAGGCGCGCGGCGCGTCAGATAGGCGAGCCGATTGCTGCAGAAGGCATAAAGACGCGCCCCGTCGCTCAAAAGCGCGTTGAACGTGCCGAGCGCGTGGAGCTGGCGGCATAGCTCGGCGACGGCACGGCACAGCGTTGCTTCCTTGGGCAACGTCTCGAAGCGCTGCCGCAGCTGGTCGAGCAGCCAGCAGAACGCGTGCTCGCTGTCGGTGGTGCCGACCGGGCGATAGTACGCGAGCGGCCAGCGCTTTACGCCGCGCAGCTGGCCATTATGGGCAAAGCTCCACCAGCGGCCCCACAGCTCGCGCTGAAACGGGTGGGTGTTGGCAACCGAGACCCGGCCCCGGTTGGCGCGGCGGATATGAGCGAGCGCGATCCGGCTCCGGATCGGCTGCTCGCGCAGGAAATGCGCCAGCGGCGAGTGCGCGCCCGGCGCCGGATCATGGAACACACGGCAGCCATCATCCTGATGGAAGGCGATGCCGAAGCCATCAGTGTGTCGGCCGGTTCGACCGGCGCGATGCATGAGGCCGGTGAAGCTGAAGCGCAGGTCGGTCGGGACGTTGGCGCTCATACCGAGCAGCTCGCACATGGCTCAAGCGCCTCGGTCAGGCGAGCACTTGGCGCCGTGCGTCTGATAAAAGATCGGTTGGAAGGG
>JASHUO010000600.1 GCA_030039975.1 Alphaproteobacteria bacterium | reverse complement strand
CGATTGGCGCTCAGCAGGGTGAGGTTCGGCTGGAAGTCGCCGATCGGGAAATAGAAAGAGCGGATAATGTGGAAATCCTTGCGCCGGATGGCGCGGGTCTCGGCGATCGACCAGCGGTCGCTCTCCCCGAGGAAGACACAGACGCCGCCCGGCGCGGTGAGCTCGATCGCGCGTTGGCGCGCCGCATCGACGCCGCTCGATTCCAGCACCAGCGGGAAGCGCGGCCGCGCTTCCTCGGCGAGATCGTGCGCGCCGAAGTCGATTGCCATCTGCCGGCGATGCGCGCGCGGCTCCGCCACCCAGACCTCGGGAAATCCGAGCGCTGGTGCGGCCAGAACGCCGCCGAGGCCGACCGGGCCGGCGCCGATGATGGCGACCGGACCCGAGGAGACCAGCCGCCGTGCCAGGCGAATGCCATGGGCCGGCGTGCCGATGCAATCGAGCAGCAACGGCGCCAGCTCGGTCGGCACATCGTCGGGGAGCGGCAGCAGGCAGCGCTCGGGCACGATCAGGGTTTCGGCATAGCCGCCATGGCGCTGCCAGCCGATGAGATCGCCGATGGCGGTGCAGAGATGAGTTTGTCCTGCTTTGCAGAGATCGCAGGCGCCGCACCAGACGGGGATGTAGACGAGGGCGCGCCGGCCATCGAGCGCATGGCCCGGCGCGTTGATCCGGCCGACGATCTCGTGGCCGGGCGTCACCGGCCAGCCGCCGCGCCAGACGCGCAGCTCGCTGCCGCAGAGGCCGCAAGCGAGAACATCGAGACGCAGCTCGCCGGGTCCGGGCGCCGGCGCCTCGCGCTCGCCGATGAGGATCTGCTGATCGCCGGGGAAAAGAGCGTGGCGCATGACTAACCTTTCACGGCTCCGGCGGTGAGACCGCTGACCAACCAGCGTTGCACAAGGAGCGACAGGGCGAGGGGAGGCAGCGCGATCAGCACGGCGGCGGCCATGAGCGCGCCCCAGTTGGTGGCACCTTCGCCGACGAAGTTGAAGGCGGCGACAATCAGCGTCTTGGAATCGAAGCCCGACAGCACCAAGGCGAAGAGGAAGTAGTTCCAGGAAAAGACGAAGGCGAGGATCGTCGCGACCACGATGCCCGGCTTCACCAGCGGCAAAGCGATGCGCCAGAACATATGGAAGGGCGAGCAGCCATCGATGCGCGCCGCCTCGAGGATGTCGCGCGGCAGACCGTCGAAATAGGGCAGCATGACCCAGAGGATCAGCGGCATGGTGATGACGGTATGGGTGATGACGAGCACCGTATGGCTGCCGACGAGGCCGAGCGCGGTGAAGAAGATGTACCAGGGCAGCAGAAAGAGCGTGCCGGGCGCCATGCGCGCAGCGAGCGTCAAGGTCGCGGGCCAGGTGATGGCCTGGTACGAGACGGCGAAAGCCGCCGGCACGCCGAGCAGCAGCCCGAGCACGGTCGAGCCGCCGGCGACGATCAGGCTGTTGAGCGCGTATTGGCCGAAGGGCGTGGTCTCGAACAGCGTTGCGTAATTCTCGAGCGTCGGCGAGAACAGGAGATGCGGCGGATAGGCGGTGACCGCGGTCGGCGCCTTGAAGCTCGCTTCCACCATCCACAGGATCGGCGCCAGGATGAAGAGGCAGACCACGGCGTATTGGAGATAGACACCGAGCGGCGAGCGCTCGCGCGTGAAGGGGCCGAGGCTCATCAGAGGCTCCGCCTGAGGCGCATCAGCGCCAGGACGACGATGGCGACGAGCGCCATCAAGGCGATCATGATCGCGCTGGCATAGCCGATGTCGAAGAACTCGAAGCCGCGCCGATAGGCGTAGATGTTGAGCGTGGTCGAGGCGTTGCCGGGCCCGCCCTGCGTCGTGATGTAGATGATGTCGAAGAAGCGCAGCAGATCGACGCTGCGCAGGATCGCCGCGGTGAGCAGCGTCGGCCGCAGCATCGGCAAGGTGACGTAGCGGAAGGCCTGCCAGCGCGTCGCGCCGTCGATGAAAGCCGCCTCGAAGGGCTCGATCGGCAGGGCTTGCAGGCCGCCGACGACGATGAGCGCGACGAAGGGCGTCCATTGCCAGGTGTCGATGAGGGCGATCACCGGCACCACCAGGCCGGGCGAGGCCAGCCATTGGCTCGGCGGCAGGCCGAGCAAGCTCAGAATGTAGTTCGCCGCGCCGAGCGACGGATCGAGGATGACCAGCCACATCATGCCGATAACCACCGACGGCATCATGAAGGGCGACATCAGGATGGTGCGCGCCACGGTCTGGCCGTGGAGGCGCCGGTTGAGCAAGAGCCCGACATAGGTGCCGAGCACCAGCTGCAAGGCGAGCGACAGGAAATAGAGGAAGAAGGTGGTGCCGAGACCTTGCCAGAACACGGCATCATGCAGCAGCGCCGCATAGTTTTCGCCGAAATTGAAGCGCGCGGCGTGGCCGAACTGGTAGTCGTTGAGACTGAGCCAGAAGGTGTAGCCGAAGGGAAAGACGACGAGGGCGAGGGTGAAGGCGAGGGCCGGCACCAGCAGCCAATGCGCGGTACCCGCGAAGCGGGCGCGGCGACGCGTCCACCCGGCGGTGGACGCGCCGCTGCGGCCGAACGCCATGGTTCCCATCAGTGATGCTGCTCGCGCGCGACCAGTGCGTCGATCTGCTTGTCGGCTGCGGCGCAGGCCTGATCGGCGTTGACCTGGCCCAAGATCATCTGCTGCAGCTCGTCGCCGAGGATGTCGCGCGCCTCCGGCTGCTGCTCCATCGGCGGGCCGACCTCGCTGGTTCCGGTGCGCGCCATCGCGTCGAGGCTCTTCGACCATTCCTGCCGCACCGGCTCGGCGGCGAGCCAGGCCTTGTACTCGGCGCTGTTGGCGATCGAGACGCGCGGCGGCGCGATGCCGTCGAGGGCGAGCGCCGTCTGCATCGCCGGGCTCGTCGCCCATTGGATGAAGTACCAGGTCGGATCCTGATGCTGCGAGAAGGCCGACATCGAAATGCCCCAGCCGATCACCGTCGGACGGCTGACGCCGCCGGGTCCGGGCGGCAGCAGCGCCACGTCGGAATCCTTGGTGCGTCCGGGGAATTGCATGATCGGGCCGAACTCGTTGCTGGATTCGAAGGCCATGGCGGCGCGTCCCTGGCCGTAGATCTCGCGGATCTGCAGGAAGCTGTAATTCACCACGCCCGGCGGCCCGTAGTTCTTGAGCAGATCGGCATAGAGCTGCATCGCCTGCTTGCCCGGGGTCGAGCACAGATTCGACTTGCCGGCCGCATCGAAGTAATCGCCGCCGAGATTGTGCAGGAAATTGCTGAAGGTATAGGCGAGCGCGCCCTTGGCGCCGCGGCTGACAAAGGGGATGATGCTGGGGTCGCAGGCTTTGAGCTTGGCGGCGATGTCGGGCAATTGCTCGAGCGCGGTCGGCTCCGCCAGCTTGCAGCGCGCAAAGATATCCTTGCGGATGTAGAGAACCGGCCCCTCGATGTTGAGCGGAATGCCGGCAAGCTTGCCTTTGAATTCCTCGGCCTTGAGGAGAGCCGGGCTGAAATCGGTAAGATCGTAAGAGCTCTCGGTGAGCTTCGGGTCGTTCACCAGCGGACGGAGATCGGCGTACCAGCCGGCATCGGCGAAGAGCAGCCCTTCGCGCGATTTGAGCGACATGAAGAGGTCGACATCGCTGCTGCGCGACTGCAGCACGGTCATCAGCCGGTCGCGCATCTGCGCTTCCTGGAAGGTATCGACGCGCAGCTTGATGCCGGTGAGCTCGGTGAATTGATCGAGCCGCTTCAACACCGCCTGCGCCCAGGGGTGGTTGGAGGAGAGGAAGGTGATGGTCTGGCCGTTGAAGCGCTTCCAATCGACCGTATCCCCGGCGGCGCGTGCTGCGCCGCACCAGCTGCCGACGGCCAGCGCGACGCCCGCTGCCAGCAGCGCACACCCGATCCGTCCCGTTCCCGTCATGGTCTCCTCCCGCGCTTTTTAGAAAGCGGTTACTGAAAGCGCTTACATCCAGAACGGCCGCATGTCAATATGCCGCTGATGAGGGCAAGGACTCGCTCGCCCATCCGCCGCCGGCGCGCCGGCTCCAACGCGATCGCGCTGAGCGATGTGGCGCGCGCCGCCGGCGTCTCGACCGCCT
>JASHUO010000058.1 GCA_030039975.1 Alphaproteobacteria bacterium | reverse complement strand
ATGGTCGAGGTCGCGACAGCCTGACGCGACGTGGGAGATCGCGGTAAAGCCCTGTTGAACGCCGCGTTCCTTGCAGTCATCGCCGAAAGCGTTTATCGTAAACCACGAATTGCTGTCCGCCTGCGTCGCGGCGGTGGACAGTTTCGCTGCACTGACAGATCGGGGCCGAGCGCCAAGCGCATTGGGAAAGGCGGGCTGCCATTGTGCCCGGCCAATCCGCTTTTCCAACAGAAAAGCGCTATGCCGTTTCGCGTTGTTCGCACCGCTCTTTGACACCGTGTCGCCTATGACAAGAGGCGCGTCTCGCTCCCGATCAGAGGCGGCGCGAGCGTCAGCGTCCGGGTGCGGCGACAGCAATTGAGGGAGGAACGCGCAGCGATGAAAAGCCGTGCCGCCATCGCCTTCGAGGCGAAGAAGCCGCTCGAGATCGTCGAAGTCGACCTTGACGGGCCGAAAGCCGGCGAGGTCCTGGTCGAGATCAAAGCGACCGGCATCTGCCACACCGACGATTACACCTTGTCAGGCCTCGATTCAGAGGGGCTGTTTCCCTCGATCCTGGGCCATGAGGGCTGCGGCATCGTGGTCGACACCGGTGCCGGCGTCACCACGGTCAAGGCCGGCGATCACGTCATCCCGCTCTACACGCCGGAATGCCGGCAATGCAAATCCTGCCTCTCCGGCAAGACCAATCTCTGCACCGCCATCCGCGCCACGCAGGGCAAGGGTGTGATGCCCGACGGCACCTCGCGCTTCAGCTACAAGGGCCGGATGGTCCATCACTATATGGGCTGCTCGACCTTCTCGAACTTCACGGTGCTGCCGGAGATCGCGGTGGCCAAGATCCGCAACGATGCGCCGTTCGACAAGGCCTGCTACATCGGCTGCGGCGTCACCACCGGCGTCGGCGCGGTGATCAACACGGCGAAGGTCAAGCCGGGCGCCAACGCCATCGTGTTCGGCCTGGGCGGCATCGGCCTCAACGTGATCCAGGGGCTGAAGCTCGCCGGCGCCGACAAGATCATCGGCGTCGACGTCAACGATCGCAAGGAGGAATGGGGCCGCCGCTTCGGCATGACGCATTTCGTCAACCCGACCAAGGTGCAGGGCGATCTCGTGCAGCATCTCGTCGGCCTCACCAATGGCGGCGCCGATTACACCTTCGACTGCACCGGCAACACCACGGTCATGCGCCAGGCGCTCGAAGCCTGCCATCGCGGCTGGGGCGAGAGCATCATCATTGGCGTCGCCGAAGCCGGCAAGGAAATCGCCACTCGGCCGTTTCAGCTTGTCACCGGCCGCGTCTGGCGCGGCACCGCGTTCGGTGGCGCCCGCGGCCGCACCGACGTGCCCAAGATCGTCGACTGGTACATGGGCGGCAAGATCCAGATCGATCCGATGATCACGCATGTTCTTCCGCTCGAGCGCATCAACGATGCTTTCAATCTCATGCATCGCGGCGAAAGCATCCGCTCGGTCGTCGTCTACTGATTTTTACCTGGGAGGAAGGAGGGCAATCATGGCCATTTCGATCCATCCGTCGGTTGACAACGGCGTGAAAAAAGGATCGGCCAGCTTCGCGGGCGGCACACTGACCTGCAACTGCGCCAGCGCGCCGGTGACCGTCAAATTGTCGTCGCAGACGGCATACAACCATGTCTGCGGCTGCACCAAATGCTGGAAGCCGGAGGGCGCGCTGTTCTCAATGGTCGCCGTGGTTCCGCGCGACAAGCTCGAGGTGACCGCCAACGGCAACAAGCTCAGGATCGTCGACGAGAGCGCCGCCATCCAGCGCTACGCCTGCAAGGATTGCGGCGTCCACATGTATGGCCGGATCGAGAACAAGGCGCATCCCTTCTACGGCTTCGATTTCGTCCATACCGAGCGGTCGAAGGAGCAGGGCTGGTCAGCGCCGGAATTCGCCGCCTTCGTCTCCTCGATCATCGAATCGGGCGAGCCGCCGGCGCAGATGGGGGCCGTCCGCAGCAGGCTGAAGGACCTCGGCCTCGAGCCCTATGACTGCCTGTCGCCGCCGCTGATGGATGCCATCGCGACGCATGTGGCGAAATCGAAGGGAGTCTTGCGCGCCTGATGGCGCCGCCCCGCGCCGGCATCGGCGGCCGACGCCGATCCGGCGCGGGGCTGGCGATCAGGTCTGCTTCTCAGGCGGGCCATACTGGCAGCGCCAGCCGTTGAGCCGCCATTTTGGGTGCTCTTCGAGCCATTGTGCGGCCATTTGCTGGCCCTGGATCATGCATGCCATCGGGCTCGCCACATCGATCGGCGGCCGTTCTTCGTGACAGTTACTCGGGGTGCCGGAGAGACAAACGACCAGAATAAGAGTGGTGATCATTGGATAAAGAGCCCTTCCAGCAGCTGCGACGTCCCGAAGCAACAGCAATAGCCGTGCCAAAGCGCGGCGCAAGCTCTAGCCAAGAAGCGCAGCCGACGCCAGAGCGTTCCAACTGCACAGAAACGCGGCAACTCTGCCTCGATTTACTAACCGGATGGTTAA
>JASHUO010000599.1 GCA_030039975.1 Alphaproteobacteria bacterium | reverse complement strand
CGTTGCGCCGGGGCGAAGAGATATTTGCCGAGCTGCTCCTCAAGCCGGCGGATCTGCAGCGTGATCGCCGGCTGCGTCCGGCCCATGCGACGCGCCGCCTCGGTCACGCTGCCGGTTTCGACGATGGTGACGAAGGAGCGCAGCGACCGCATATCCAGATGCCTGTGGGGCATGGTCGATAACTCGCGCTTATGTCCCCCATTAGTATTTGCAATTTCCATGCCGCCGCCCGGTGGAACTACGCTTGCGGTCGATCGAGGCGTGCCGCGCCTGCAGATGATGCAAATCTGATCGATTTGCCCAAGAAGTGGACGCGCGCCGCAAACGCCGACAGGCCGGAGGTTCAGATGGCCCAGCGCAGGAAAAACGGTGCCAGGATTGGCGGTGTCGATGCGAATACTGCGATTTCGCGCCGCAATCTCTTAAGGGCTGCGGCGGCGGTCGGCGCGGCGGCCGGCAGCCAGGTGATCGGCGCGCCGACGATCTGGGCGCAGGAGATCAAGGATATCGAGCTGCGCCATGTCGGCGTCTCCTATTCGGTGGTGAAGGCGATCGGCGACCAGGCGTCGAAGGATCTCGGCTTCAAGGTGACGATGCAGAATCTCGACACCTCGGCGGCGATCACCCGCTTCATCACCCAACCCCAGACCGTCGACATTCCCGATCTCGAGGGCTGGCAGACCAAGGTCGCCGTCGCCCGCGGCATCCTCCAGGGGATCGAGGTGAAGCGGATCAAGGAATTCGACAACATCCTGCCGATCTTCACCAAGGGTGAATACGAGGGGAAGAAGGTCTCGCGCCAGGGCATCTCGCCCTATGAGGCGATGTATATCGAGAAGAAGGATTCGACCAAGATCGTCGAGGGCGTCCATGACTGGATGACCTTCCTGCCGCAGGTCTACAACGCGGATTCGATCGGCTATCGGCCGGACATCGTCGGCCATCCCGTCACGCGCTGGAAGGATCTGATCGACCCGACATACAAGGGCCGCTCCGCCATCCTCGACGTGCCCAATATCGGCATCATGGATGCGGCGCTGGCGCTCGAATCGCGCGGCGACCTGGTTTACAAGAACAAAGGCAACATGACGCGCCAGGAGATCGACACCACGATCAACGCGCTCATCGCGCTCAAGAAGCAAGGCCAGTTCCGCGCCACCTGGACGACGTTCGAGCAATCGGTCGAGCTGATGGCCTCGGGCGAGGTGGTGATCCAGTCGATGTGGTCGCCGGCGGTGACGGCGGTGCTGGCCAAGGGAATTCCCTGCATCTATGCGCCGGTCAACGAGCAGCCCAATGGCAAGGAGGGCTATCGGGGCTGGTGCAACGGCATGGGGCTGATGCGCCATCTCAGCGGCAAGAAGCTCGAAGCCGCTTATGAATACCTGAACTGGTACTACGCCGGATGGCAAGGCGGCTTCGTCGCGCGCCACGGCTATTACAGTCCGGTGCCGAAGACGGCCGAGAAGTTCATGACGGCCAACGAGTACGGTTATTGGTATCTCGGCAAGCCGGCAGCCGACGTCATCAAGGATCCGTACGGAGCGCCCATCGCCAAGGCGGGCGCGGTCCGCGACGGCGGCTCCTTCATCGAGCGCTTCACCAACATCGCGTGCTGGAACACGGTGATGGATCAGAATCAGTACATGATCCAGCGCTGGAACGAGTTCAAATCGGCATGAGGCGCACCGGCCAGAGCGGCGAAAGCGCATCGCCGTCGCCGCCATCGCGTCGAGCGCGAACCACACCGCCGACGAGCGGTTCGCCGACAAGACCTTATCTGCTGGTGGCGCCGCTCCTCGCGGTGCTGCTCGTCTTCGTCGTGGCGCCGCTTGCCTTCGTCGTGGCGGTGAGCTTCTTCCACTACGACAACTTCGCGATCATTCCGGCATTCAGCTTCGAGAATTATGCCGACGTGCTGACCGCGCATCTGACCTATGAACTCTACGTGACGATGATCTGGTTCTCACTGCTCACCTGGTTCTTCACGCTGATCATCGGCTTCACCGTCGCCTACTTCCTGGTCTTCCACGTGCGCAACCCGCTCATCGCGATCGGACTCTTCCTCGTCTGCACGGTGCCGTTCTGGACCTCGAACGTCATCCGCATGATCTCATGGCTGCCACTCCTGGGAAAGCAGGGGCTGATCAACAGCGCCTTGCTGGCGACCGGCGTAACCCGGCAGCCGCTGCAGTTCCTGCTGTTCTCCGATTTTTCGGTCGTCGTGTCCTATGTACATCTCTTCACCATCTTCATGATCGTCCCGATCTTCAATTCGATGAGCCGCATCGACCGTACGCTGTTCGAGGCCGCGGCGGATGCCGGATCGAGCCGCTGGCAGACCTTGCTTCATGTCGTCGTTCCGCTGTGCAAGAGCGGCATCGCCCTCGGCTCGATTTTCGTCGTCACCCTGGTCATGGGCGATTTCTACGTGGTGAAGGTGATGAGCGGCGGCAGCCGCGCCTCGATCGTCTCGGCGATGTATGACGACATCTCCACCTTGCTGTTTCCGCACGCCGCCGCAAACGCGGTCATCCTGATGATCATCGTCGTGATCATGGTGAGCCTGATCCTGCGCGTCGTCGATGTGCGCAAGGAACTGGCCTCGCAACGCTAGACCACCCGCACTCCGGAGCCCCCCTTGCTCACCGCTGCTGGCCGCCGGCCCTGGACCTTCTACGCGCTTGCCGCCTTCTTCGCGCTCTACGTCGCCTTTCTTTACGGCCCGATGATCTGCATCTTCATCCTGTCGTTCCAAGGTCCGCAGGGCGCGCTGGTCTTCCCGATGCGCGGCGTGAGCCTGCATTGGTTCGCCGAGCTGGTGACCCAGACCGAGACCGGCGACATCCTCGGCGCCATCTCGCGCTCGATCCCGCTGGCGATCATCGTGATGGCGGCGACGGTGGCGGTCTCGGTCGCCGGCGGCCTCGCCTTCCGCGATCGCTTCCGCGGCGGCGCCGCACTGTTCTATGCCGTCATTGTCAGCCTGGTGGCGCCGGGCTACGTGCTCGGCATCGGCATCGGCCTGATGTTCCAGCTGCTCGGCCTGCCGGCGCATTGGTACAGCTCGGCGCTCGGCGCCCAGCTGACCTGGACGCTGCCGTTCGGCCTGCTGATCATGTTCGCCGTGTTCGGCCGCTTCAATCGCTCCTATGAAGAAGCGGCGCGCGATCTCGGCGCCGGCGCCGGCCAGATCCTCCGCCTGGTGGTGATTCCGATCGTGCTGCCCGGCATCATCGCGGTGGCGCTTTTCGGCTTCACCCTCTCCTACGACGAATTCGCTCGCACGCTCCAGACGTCGGGGTCAACGAACACGCTGCCGCTCGAGATCTGGAGCATGACCACCAACGTCACCTCGCCGGTGATCTACGCGCTCGGCACCGTGACCACCGCGTTTTCCTTCATCGTCATCGGCGCCGCGCTGTCCGCGATTGCGCTGATTCAGCGCCGCCGCTACGGCCGAGCGCTGCCGGTCGGCCGTCACTGACCGGTCGCGCGCAGGGAGAGCGACGATGCATGGCACTTACGAACGCGACACCCGGACCGGCGCGGGGCGCGTCGAGCTCGTCGGCATTTATAAACGCTATCCCGACGGTACGGTGGCGGTCGACGGCGTGAACCTCGCCATCGAGGATGGCAGTTACTGCTGCCTGTTGGGACCGAGCGGCTGCGGCAAAACCACGATCCTGCGCATGATCGCCGGACACGAGACGCCGACCGACGGCGAGATCGTCATCGGCGGCGAGACTATGGTCGGCCTGACGCCGCGACAGCGCGGTACCGCCATGATGTTCCAGAACTACGCCCTCTTTCCGCATCTCTCGGTGCGCGACAACATCGCCTTCAGCCTGCGCGTGCGCGGCATCGGCAAGGCCGAGCGCTACCGCGAGGCGGACCAGGTGATCGAGCAGGTGCAGCTTTCGGCGCTTGCGCATCGACTGCCAGCGCAGCTCTCGGGCGGTCAGCAGCAGCGCGTCGCGCTGGCGCGCGCCATTATCACGCGGCCGCGGGTGCTGCTGCTGGATGAGCCGCTCTCCGCCCTGGACGAATTCCTCCGCCTGCAGATGCGCAGCGAATTGCGCCAGATGCAGAAGCGGCTTGGCATCACCTTCATCCACGTCACCCATACTCAGCTCGAAGCGGTTGCCGTGGCCGACCAGGTCGTGGTGATGGAGAAGGGCCGCATCGAGCAATCCGCGACCGCACGCGAAATCTATGCTTCGCCGCGCAGCGCCTATGTCGCGCGCTTCATGGGCGGACAGAACGTCTTGCGGGGCACGGTC
>JASHUO010000598.1 GCA_030039975.1 Alphaproteobacteria bacterium | reverse complement strand
CCGCGATCCATTTCGAAGGCAGCGATCATTCCTGGGCCGCGCTGGCGCAGCAGATGCGCCAGCTCGCCGGCGCGCTCGCGGCGCAGGGCATCGGCCGCGGCGACCGAGTCACCCATCTCGGCTATAACAGCCCGCTTTTCCTGGTGCTGCTCTTTGCCTGCGCTCGCTTGGGGGCGATGCTGGTGCCGCTCAACTGGCGCCTCGCCGCGCCCGAGCATCGAATCGTCATCGCCGATGCCGAGCCCAAGCTGCTGGTCCACGATGCCGGATTTGCGGAGGCGGCGGCGCGGCTCGGCGTGGCGCGGACACTCTCGCTCGACGCGCTCGCTGCGGCGATGCAGGCCGCGCCTGAACGGGAAGCGGACCCGGCCTCGTCCTATGCGGCGCCGCTGCTCATCGTCTACACCTCCGGCACCACCGGGCGGCCCAAAGGCGCGGTGCTGACGCAGGAAGCGCTGCTCTGGAACGCGGTCAACAGCACGGTGATGCACGACCTCACCAGCGCCGATCACGTGCTGACGACCTTGCCGATGTTCCATGTCGGCGGCCTCAACATCCAGACCCTGCCGGCGCTTCATGCCGGCGCCAGCGTGACCCTGCATCCGCGCTTCGATGCCGATGCGACCCTGGCGGCGATCGCCGAGCGGCGTCCGAGCCTTGCCGTGCTGGTGCCGGCGCAGCTCGCGGCGCTGATCGGCCATCCCGCCTGGCCCGAGACCGATCTCTCCTCCCTGCGCGCGATCACCACCGGCGCCTCGATCGTGCCGATACCGCTGATCGAGGCAGTTCACGCGCGCGGCGTGCCGGTGATCCAGGTCTATGGCTCGACCGAAACGGCGCCGATCGCGATCTATCAGACGGTGCGCGACGCCTTTCTCTCCGTCGGCTCTTGCGGCAAGCCGGCGCTGCATTGCGCGGCGCGCATCGTCGATGGCGAGGGCAGGGATGTGCCGCGCGGTGCGCGCGGCGAGATCCTGATCCGCGGTCCCAATGTGATGAGCGGCTATTGGCGCAATCCGGAGGCCAGCGCCGCCGCGCTCCGGGACGGCTGGTTCCATACGGGCGATATCGGCCATGCCGACGCGCGCGGCGATTACTTCATCGACGAGCGCAAGCATGACGTCATCATCTCCGGGGGCGAGAACATCTATCCCGCCGAGGTCGAAGCGCTCCTGCTCGCCGAGCCGCGCATCGCCGAAGCGGCCGTGGTGGCGCGGCCGGACCCGCGCTGGGGCGAGGTGCCGGTTGCCGTCATCGTGCTGCGCGCGGGGGCCGAGATGGCGGCAGCGGAAGTATTGGCGCTGTTCGACGAGAAGATCGCGCGCTTCAAGCAGCCGCGCGATGTGGTATTCGCCGCGGCGCTGCCGAAGAACGCGCTCGGCAAGGTGCTGCGCTATGAGCTGCGCCGGCAGGTGGCGGTGAAGGGGTAAGGCTGCCCTCACCCTCCCATGGCTTCGCCATGGGTCCCTCCCTCTCCCGCTTGCGGGAGAG
Source organism: Alphaproteobacteria bacterium (assembly GCA_030039975.1). Classification (GTDB taxonomy): domain Bacteria; phylum Pseudomonadota; class Alphaproteobacteria; order ATCC43930; family CGMCC-115725; genus DAHUYF01. Next base: position 1,316 of record JASHUO010000598.1, on the reverse strand, counting down.
GGTTGGGGTGAGGGAGCGGAGCAAGCGGAAGTGAGGAGGGAGAGTTCGATGACACGGCTCATCAACAGGCGGGATTTCACGGTCGGCGCGGCGGCGGGGGTGCTGGCGGCGACGGGTTATGCGCCGCGCGCGCGGGCGCAGCTGGCGCCGCTCAAGATCGGCGTGCTGCTGCCGCGCTCGGGCATTCAGGCGCTGATCGGCCAGGGCTGCCAGCGCGGCTTCGAGGTGGCGGCCAAGATGATGGCGGCGCGCGGCGTGCCGGTCGAGCTGCTCAACGCCGATACGGAATCGAAGCCGGAGGTCGCGCGCACGCAGACCGAGCGGCTGGTGCGCGACGGCGCCCATGTCGTCTGCGGCGCCTTCGACAGCGGCCAGACCGCCGCGGCGGCGCAGGTCTGCGAGCAGCATGGCGTCCCGATGGTGATCAATATCGGCGCCGATCCTGCCATCACCGAGCAGGGCTACAAATTCGTCTTCCGCAATTTTCCCACCAGCATCATGCTGGGCACGGGCAGCCTCAAATGGATGGGCGAGCTGTTCACCGCGACGCACACGGCGCCGAAGACCGCGGTGCTCATGATCATCAACGACACCTTCGGCCAGGGCTATCAGAAGGGCCTCAACGCGCTGCTGCCGAAGGCCGGGCTGCCCTTCAAGATCGTCGAGACGATCAGCTACGATCCGCAGACGCGGGACCTCTCCGTCGAGGTGGCAAAAGCGAAGGCGGCCAAGGCCGAGCTCCATCTCGCGGTGACGCGGCTCAATGACGGCATCCTGATGATCCGCGAGATGGTGAAGCAGCGCTACGCGCCGATGGGCGTCATCAGCCCCGGCGCGCCGGGCTTCTACGAGCGGCAATTCATCACTGTGCTGGGCAAATACGCCGAGTACAACTTCTCGATCAATGCCTGGATGGACCCGAAGCAGCCGCTGACCAAAGAGTTGGAGACTGCGTTCTACAAGCAATTCCCCGACCAATCCTTCGACCTCGATATCGGCTTCTCCTTCGAAGCGGTGATGATCGCCGCCGACGCCTATAAGCGCGCCGGGTCGAGCAAACCCGACGCGCTGGTCGAGGCGCTGCGCGCGACCGATCTCAAAGAGCGGGTGATGATCGGCGGTCCCATCCATTTCGACGCGAAGGGACAGAACCCCGATACCAGCATGGCGGTGCTGCAGATCCGCAACGCGAAGCCGACCGTGGTGCTGCCGGCGGCGAATGCGGAGCTGGCGCCGATCTTCCCCGTGCCCGGCTGGTCGCAGCGCAGCTGAGGGGCGGCCGACCCTGCGTCGGCGCGCCGCGCCTGCGCTGACGC
>JASHUO010000597.1 GCA_030039975.1 Alphaproteobacteria bacterium | reverse complement strand
TACGCCGTCGATCAGCGTTGGCTAGTGCCGCATTTCGAGAAAATGCTCTATGACAACGCGCAGCTCCTCGCGCTGTTGACGCTCGTCTGGCAGGACACCGAGCGTGGCCTCTATGCGCTACGCGTTGCCGAGACCGTGGAGTGGGTGGCGCGCGAGCTGCTGACGCCTGACGGCGCTTTCGCGTCGAGCCTCGATGCCGACAGCGAGCATGAAGAAGGAAAATTCTACGTCTGGAGCGAGGCCGAGATCGACCGGCTGCTCGGCGCCCGCGCGCTGCGCTTCAAAGACGTCTACGACGTCACCGCCGCCGGCAATTGGGAAGGTCACACGATCCTCAACCGGTTACGCCATCTCGAGCTCGCCGATCCTGCCGCCGAAGCCGAGCTCGCCTCTTGCCGCGCGCTGCTGCTCGCAGCGCGCGCAGCGCGTGTCCGACCGGGGCTCGACGACAAAGTGCTAGCCGACTGGAACGGGCTGATGATCGTGGCGCTGGCTGATGCCGCGACGGTTTTCGAGCGGCCGGCCTGGCTCGACCTCGCGCGCAACGCTTTTACCTTCATCACTACCGAGATGAGCGATGGCGACGGGAGGCTCTTTCACGCTTGGCGCGCCGGCGTCAAACGGCATCGCGCCATCCTCGACGACTACGCCAACATGGCGCGCGCAGCGCTGGCGCTTCATGAGGCGACCGGCGACGAGGCCTATCTCACCGCGGCCCGGCGCTGGGTGGCGATCGTCGACGCGCATTACTGGGACGACGCCGGCGGCGCCTATTTCTTCACCGCCGACGATGCCGACGCGCTCATCATCCGCAGCAAGACGGCGCAGGACAATCCCAACCCATCGGGCAACGGCGTCATGGTGGGCGTGCTGGCACGGCTCTTCTATCTCACCGGCGAAGAGTCCTATCGCGCGCGTGCCGAGCGCATCGTCGCGGCATTCGCCGGCGATCTGCGCCGCCAGATCTTCGGTTTCGCGGCGCTCATCAACGGCAATGAGCTGCTGCAGCGCGCCGTGCAGATCGTCATCCGCGGCCGGCCCGGCGAACCCGATACCGAAGCGCTGCGGCGCGCCGTCATCGGTGTGGGCCTGCCCAACAAGGTGTTGGCGCTGGTGCCGCCCGACATCGAGCTCCCCGCTGGCCATCCCGCTTTCGGCAAGGGCTGCGTCGAAGGCCGCGCCACGGCCTATGTCTGCGAAGGCCCCGTCTGCTCTCTGCCGCTGGTCGATCCGGCAGCGCTCGCCGCCGATCTCGCGCGCCGGGGATAAGAGAGAGGCGCCTCATGCCGCGGCTCACTATCGACAGCCCGCTTGGCCGCTTGTGCCTGGTCGAAGCGGACGGCCGATTGACAGCCGTCGAATGGCGCGGCGACGTCGCGCGCGGCCAGGAGACGCCGCTGCTGCTCGAGGCCAAGGCGCAGCTCGACGCCTATTTCGCCGGGAGGCGCACGACTTTCGATCTGCCGCTCGCGCCGCATGGCTCGCCTTTTGAACTCAGCGTCTGGCGACTCATGTCGGCGATCCCTTATGGCGAGACGCGCAGCTATGGCGAGATCGCCGCAGCGCTGGCGGCGGCGGCGCGCGATGTGGGCCAAGCCTGCGGCAGCAACCCGCTTCCCATCTTTATTCCCTGCCACCGGGTGCTCGCCGCCGGCGGCGCGCTTGGCGGCTATAGCGGCGGCAAAGGCACCGAGACCAAGCGCCAGCTTCTCGTCCTCGAAGGCGCGTTGCTGATCTGAACTCTCTCGCCTGTGGGACAAAGTGGGCCGTCCCTCGCCAGCGTGCCGCGCCCAGTTCAGCGCCGATCCTGCGGCGGCGTACTCATCCAGCGCCCGTCGGGTGCGCGCATAAAGCCGTGCTCCGCCGCGTAGCGGCTCTCTTCTTCGGCGATTTCCCGCGCCAGCTCTTGCCAAGGTGCCGACGGCGAATCCGCCAGCGGCAGGAACCACAGCGTCATATGGGCGATGTCGGGTAACAGGGTCATGGCGCAATCCCCATGGTCGCGCAACGCAACACTGCCACCGCCGGCCGCCCAGGAGAGTGACGTGGCTCACAGCGAAAATCGGGCGCCGCATGCAGCGGCAGGTTACCATCGGCGGCGCGCCTTCCAACCAAGAGCCCAGCCATGCGTATGAACAGTCAACAACTCAGAGTCTTGCGGTTCACCCTCCTCAGCATCGCTGCGGGTGCCGTCTACGGCCATTTCGACGCGCTGAGTGTCGGCGGCGGTCCTGGCTCGGGCTATCTCCGCGGCGCCATCATCGGCGCGGTGGTGTGCCTGGTTCTCAGCGCGTTCGAGATCGCCCTCGACATGCCTTGGGCCGAGCGCTTCCGCCGGGTCCCCTTCATGGTGCTGCTGGCCGGGCGCTCGCTGGTCTATCTCGGCGTCATCGTGCTCGCGCTTGCCGCCTCCGGCTTCATGTCTTCGGAGCCATCCGAAATCGGGCACCCGCTGCGCGGCTTGCTGTTTTCGATCGCCCTCGCCTTGATTTTCAACCTGCTCGCCGGCATCAACCTCCTGCTCGGCCCCGGCGTGCTCGTCAATTTCGTTGCCGGGCGCTACTACCGGCCGCGGCTCGAAACGCGTGCCTTGCTGTTCGTCGACATGACGGGATCGACCGCGACAGCCGAGCGCCTCGGCGAGGTGCGCTTCCTTGTCCTGCTCAACCGCTTTGTCGCCGATCTCTCGCTCGCGATCGCCGGCGAGGGCGGCGACATCCATAAATATGTCGGCGACGAGATCATCGCCACTTGGCGTCTCGGCCGCGCCGGTGCCGCTCAGGCCATGATTCGCGCCTGCTTTGCCGCGCGCGCCCGCCTCGCGGCGCGCACTGCCGACTATCAGCGCGAATTCGGCCTCGTCCCGGAATTCCGTGCCGCTCTCCATTGCGGGCCGCTGGTGATCGGCGAGCTCGGGCTCCTCAAAAAGGAGATCGCGCTCATCGGCGACACCATGAACACGGCGGCGCGCATTCAACAGGCCTGCCGCGACACCGGCCATGCCGTACTCGCCTCGGGCGCCCTGCTCGAACACGTCGCCGAGCTGCCCGCCGGCATCGTCAAGCGCGCGCTCGGCGCCCTGCGGTTGCGCGGCAAGGAAGCAGCGCTCGATCTCTGCGCGCTCGACGCGCTCGCGTAGCGGTGACGCTCACGGCGCGCCGCTTTCGATGAGGCGGAGCAGGCTGACCCCGGCCGCGGTCACGGCAAAGC
>JASHUO010000596.1 GCA_030039975.1 Alphaproteobacteria bacterium | reverse complement strand
GCCAAGGCCTCGGGATGGCGAAGCAGCAGATCGATGCCATTGCCGATGAGGTTGGTGGTGGTCTCGTGGCCGGCATTGAGCAGGAAGATGCAGTTGTGCAGGAGCTCCAGCCGCGACAGGCACTCGGCGCCGGCCGCTTGCGGCGCGAAATCGCTGGCGCCGATCAAGGGCGACAGGATCTCGCCTTCTTCGCCGCTCGCCTCCGTCAGGCGGCGGCCGACGAGATCGGTGAGATAGGCCTTGAACTCGGCGATGGCGGCAATGCCGCGCTCGCGCTGTGCCGGCGACAGCACCGGCTCGAGCGCGCCCAGAATCGCGAGCGACCAGCCGCGCAGCGGCCCGCGCTCGCTCAGCGGCACGCCGAGCATGTCGCCGATGAGCTGCACCGGAATCGCCGAGGCGAAATCATCGATGAGATCGAAGCAGCCGCGCGCGGCGATTGCCTCGAGGAGACGGTCGACCAGCGCTTCGACCCGCGGCTGCAGCGCCTTCAGCGCCCGTGGCGTGAAGGCCGGCGCCAGCAGCCGGCGCACCCGTGTGTGATACGGCGGGTCGTTGAAGACGAGGCTCGTGGTATGGTGCTCGAAGAGCAGGCTGTCGGCAAAATTCGGCCGGAAATCGATCTTCTTGTCGGAGCTCCAGGTTTCAGCATCGCGATAGACCGCGGCGCAATCCTCGTAGCGGGAGAGGAAATAGGAGCCGTCCGGCATCTTGTGGACCGGATCATGATCGCGGAGCGCGCGGTAGAGCGGGTAGGGATCGTCGAGAAAGCGCTGCTCGAGCCGCTTCAGATCGAAAGCGAGCGCCGCCGCGCGCAGCGCCTCCGGATCCTCGGGCCAGAGCGGCGCTGACACGCGAGCCCGCTCTCAGCCGGATCGGCCGGCCGCGACCAGCAGCCGCAAGCCGAGAAGGCCGATCACCGATGCCGCCAAACGGTCGATCCAGCGCTTGGACCGTAAATAAGCGGCGCGCGGCCGCTCGGCGGAGAAGACCAGCGCGACGATGGTATACCAGCTCGTCTCGATGAGCAGGATCAGCGGCGGCAACGCCAAGATCATCCAGAGCGGCGGCGCGGGCGGGAGCAGCGCAGCGAAGATGCTGGCATAGGCTACGGCGGTCTTGGGATTGCTGAGCTGCGTCGTCAAGCCCAGGAGGAAAGAGCGTCGCAGCCCCGGCGAGCGCGATCCGATGCCGCGCGGCAGGACCGCGGCGTCGCCGGCGCTGCGCCACAGCCGGAAAGCCAGCAGCAGCAGGTAAAGCCCGCCGGCGAGCTTCAGCCCGGCGTAGAGCCAGGCGATCTGCGCCAGCACCGCCTGCAAGCCCAGCAGCGCCAGCGCCGCGAAGGTGATGCCGCCGATGCCCATGCCGAGCGCCGCCGCCACCCCGTCGGGGCGCGACAGCGCGACCGCGGTGCGCGCGACATAGACGAAGCTCGGCCCCGGGCTCGCGGCGCCGAGGGCGATGGCGGCGAGAATGGCGAGGAACGGGACGAGGTCGTGCATTGCCGATCTCAGAACAGCGCGTAGCCGCCGTCGATCATGAAGAGATCGCCGGTGTGGTAGGACGACGCCTTGCTCATGAGATAGACGGCGATGCCGCCGAAATCCTCGGGCTCGCCAAAGCGGCGCATCGGGATGCGCGGCATCACCGCGTTGACGAACTTATCGGTGCTCATGAGGCCTTCGGTCATCTCGCTTTTGATCCAGCCGGGCAGGATGGCGTTGGCGGTGATGCCGTGGCGCGCGAGCTCGACGGCGAGCGCGCGGGTGAGGGCGTTGAGCGCGGCCTTGCTTGCGGCGTAATGCTCGTTGCGTGCCGTGCCGAAGACGGAGGCGATGCTCGAGGTGACGACGAGCCTGCCGCCGGCATCGCCGCGCCCGGCGCGCTCGACCATGTGGCGCGCCGCCGCCTGCAGCGTCAGAAAGGCGCCGTCGAGATTGGTCGCGAGCAGCTCGCGCCATTCCGTCAGCGGCCGTTCGATGAAGGAGCGCCGCCCGCCACCGCCCATGCCGGCATTGGCAAAGCAGCCATCGACGCGGCCGAAGCGCGCGAGGGTCTCAGCCATCGCCGCGTCGACCGATCGGGGATCGCTGACATCGCATTGCGCCGCTTCCGCGCGGCCGCCTTTGGCACGGAGCTGCGCCAGCGCGCGCTCGTTCTTCGCGGCGTTGCGGCCCCAGACATGAACGGCGCAGCCGGCGTCGACGAGCGCTGCCGCCATGCCGAGTCCGATGCCGCTATTGCCCCCGGTGACGATCGCGACCTTGCCGGTGAGATCAAAAGGGCTCATGCGTCCTCCCATCCTTCCCCGGCGATGATAGGAGGATCGCGCCGTCGTGGCGAGGCGGCTCAGCCCTGCCGCTCGACCCCCGCCATCGCCTCGAGCACGGTGCAGACTGCGGCGGTGTCCTCGCTGCCGCGGCCGAGGCCGATGGCGGCGTTGTAGATCGGGACCGTGGCGGCGAAGGTCGGCAGCGCGACGCCGAGATGCTTGGCGAAATCGCCGATGACGGCCATGTCCTTCTGCCAAATGTCGATCTTCATCGAGGCCGGCAGATAGGCATTCTTCGCCATCAGCGGCGCGCGCAGCTCGAAGACGCGGGAATTGCCGGCGCCGCTGGCGACGACCTTGACGATGTCCTCGGCGGCGAGCCCGGCTTTGATCCCCAGCACCATCGCTTCGGCGGTCGCGACATTGTGGATGGCGACGAGCAGATTGGCGACGAACTTCATCTTGCTGCCATTGCCGAAGCCGCCGAGATAATGCGTGAGCCGGGCGAAGCCGGCGAAGACCGGCGTGCAGCGTTCCACCGCGTGGCGCTCGCCGGAAGCGAAGACGACGAGGTCGCGCGTGACCGCCTGCGCCCCGGTGCCGCTCAAGGGACAGTCGAGCAGCGTGATACCCGAGGCGGCGAGCGCGTCGTGGCTGCGTTGCTTCACCTCGATCGGCAGCGTGCTGAGCTCCGCGACAACGGTACCGCGCCGCGCCGCGCCGCGGATCGCGGCGGCGGTCTCATCGAGCGCGGCGATGCTCGGCAGGCTGGTGAGGATGATGTCGGCGGAGGCAGCGACCTCGGCCGCCGTGCGCGCCGACGTGCCGCCCATCGCGGCAAGCTCCTTCTGCCGCTCGGGCGCCACGTCGAAGCCGATCACCGGCAATCCGTCGGCAATGAGATTGCGAGCGATCGCCGAGCCCATGATGCCGACGCCGATGATGCCGGTCTTCATTGTTCAGGTCTCCTTTTCGGTTCAGGGGGCGCCAAGGGCGGTAACGCCGGCCAGCATCGCTTTGACGGCGCGCCGCACGATGGCGTCGAAATCCGCGGCCACCCGGCTGTGATAGACGTATTTGCGCACGGCGTAATAGAAGAGACCGCCATGCATCACCCAGACATGCTCGAGCTCGGCTTCGCTGATCGGCACCTCCGGCCCGAGGGGGAGGCGGCAGTGATGGCGGATCTCGGCGCAGAGCGGCTTCAGGATCTTGCGCTCGACCAGGCTGATATAGCGGCGATTGATGTCATTGCCCATCAGCGCCGAGAACATGTAGATGCGGATCCATTCATAGCTATAGGTCGCGTCCGCGTAGCGCCGATAGAAGTCGAGCAGCCGGTCCTCGAGCGGACGCGAGCGGTCGGTGATGAGCGCGGTGAGGCGCGCATCGACGCGCTTCAGGAACACTTCCTTGAAGACGCGCTCGATCAGATCCTGCTTGGTCGGGAAATAGCGGTAGAGCAGCGGCTGGGTGATGCCGACGCGCTGCGCCAGCTCGCGCGTCTGGCCGGCAAAGCCGACTTCGGCGAAGAAGCGGATGGCCTCGGCCAGGATCTGCTGCTCGCGGTCGGCGGCCGGCAGCCGCTTCTGCGCCTTAACGCCGGTCTTGCGGCGCGAGCGCGCGCGGCGCTTGCCGCGCTGGCGCAGCGCCGCCGCCGAAGGACGCGGGGAATGGTTGAGTTCGTTGGCTATGGCGCGTCACCCTTCGGCGGAATGATCGGCAGCAGCAGATAGGCGGGCCGATCGGGCGACAGATGCAGCGTCGTCCGGCCCGCGAAGATCGCGCTCGACCGGTTGCGGGGATCGTCATGCAGGAACGGGCCGCAGCCGCGGAACTCGTTCTTCATGTTGGAGAGCCGCGCCCCCGGCCCGGGATGCTCGTAGTCGCGGCCGCGCAACGTCAGCGCGATGCGATGGCCGGCGGGCACGACGATGGAGGTCGGCCAGATTTCGATCTCCAGCTCGACCGGCTCGCCGGGCGTGAGCAGCTCGACCGCATCATGACGGTGATAAGGGCGATAGGGCGTGCTGAGCTCGGGCTCGAGCTTGCGGTGGGAGGCGCGCAGCCAGCCCTGGCCAATGGGCGTGTGCGGGTCGAGCGCGCCCTGGAACACGATTTCCGTGCCGTCCGGGGCGAAGACGCGCAGCACGGCAAAGAGATCGGCATCGCTGGTCGAGGAGGAGACGACGAGCTTCACCGCCGAGGGCCCGGTGATCTCGACCGCTTCGGCGAGCGGTGGCGTCGAGAAGGTGATGCCGTCCCCCATGGCGTCGAAGCCGAGCGCCGCAGCGGCGGCGGGCGGCTTCGCGCCGAGCCTGGGTCCGGCCGGATCGAGATAGAAGCGCGTCCATTGCGTCCGCGCCAGCGGCCATTCGCTCTCATGGCGCTCGACGAAGCGCTCGCCGGGATGGCGGATCTGCAGCCGGACGCGCGGCTCTTTCGGCCAGCCGGTATCCTCTCCCTTGAGGAAATGGCCGAAGAAGCGCTTCTGCAGGCCGACGCCGTAATCGGTGTAGAAATGCGTCCAGTGCTCGAGGCCATGCGCCTCGAGCCATTTCTGCGCCGACGCCGCGCGCACGAAGCCCTCGAAATTGCCGCGGGGATGCAGTCCCTGGCCGCCCCAATTGGCGGCGCTGAACAGCGGCACGGTGATCTTCGACCAATCCGGCGAGCGCGCCTGGTGGTAGGCGTCGTCGAGCGGATGCGACCGGACATCGTCGGCGAGCGCGCTGCGGTTGCGCGCCAGCGCGTCTTCGCTCAGCGTCTCCGGGCCGCAGACGAGCTCGCCGGTAACGCGGCTTTTGGGGCCGCGCTCGCCCAGCCCGTGCTGCACCGTGCGCACCTGCATATCGTACCAATTGGCGAAGAAGGTGCAGAGAATGCCGCCGTGATAGGTCATGTCGCGATACCAGTCGGCGGCGCCTTCCCAGATGCAGATGGCGGCGAGATGCGGCGGCTGCAGTGCGGCGACATGCCACTGGTTGATGGCATAATAGGAGATGCCGTTGAGCCCGACCTTGCCGTTGCTCCAGGGCTGGACCCCCGCCCATTCGATAGATAGGTAGAAATCGCGCGTCTCGCGCGGCGAGAAATGATCGATCACGCCGGGCGAGCGGCCGGCGCCGCGGCTGTCGACGCGAACGCAGGCATAGCCGTCCGGGACCCATTTCTCGGGGTCGACGACCTCCCAGTTCTGGTATTTGTTGGAAGAGCCGGCGGTCACGTCGGGATGTTTCGCCGCCATGATGTTCCAGGCCGAGGAATAGCCTTCCTGGAAGGCGAGGCCCTTGGCATAGGGGCCATAGCTCAAGATCACGGGGTAGCGCCCCTCGGCGGGCGGGCGGAAGACGTCGGCGCGCAGCACGATGCCGTCATCCATTGCGATCGGCACGTCCCAATCGACGCGCATGCCGTCGCGCAGCTCGCTCTTTCCCCGATCCATCGCCCGCCTCCCCATGCGGGGGTGCTCGTACTAGTCGGCCGCCGCCTGCGTCAGCGCCGCGTTGACCCGCGGCATGACCTCTTGCGCCATCAGCTCCATCGAGCGCCGGCTCAGTGCCGGATCGACCCAATCATGGCCGGCATAGAGCAAGGTGCCGAAATCGCCAACCTCCTCCCGAAACGCCAGGAGCTGGTCGACGACACTATTGACGGTACCGCAGATGACGAGGGAATCAACGACGTAATCGAGGGTGATGGCCTCATCGGGCATGGCCCGGTCGCGCTTGAACAGCTCCGGCCGGCCATTGCCGATGAGCTTCTTCATCAAGTTGCGGTAGTAAAAGCGATAAGGACTCCCTTCCTCCTTGGCGTAGCGCCGCGCCACCCCATCGTCATCGGCGATGAAGATGCTTTTCGCGACGCGCCAATCGGCCGGGCGCGCCACGCGGCCGGCGTTACGGCAGCCCTGCTCATACATCGGCCAGTGCGAGGCGACCCAGGGCGGTTGCAGGAAGTTGGCCGAGATCGGCGTCCAGCCGCGCTCGGCCGCCGCGACGAGGCCCTTGGAGAAGGGCGTGACGGCGGTGACGACGATCGGCGGATGCGGCGTCTGAAACGGCTTCACCATCACGCCTTGGCCGATCGCCCGGTCGAGCGTGCGCGCGGTGCTGACCTTCCAGTATTTGCCCACGAGGTCGTAGGGCGGCTCCGACGACCAGATCTTCAGCACCATGTCGATCGCCTCGACGAACATGGCCGTGCGGTCCTGGTCGAGATTGCCGAAGATTTCGGCGTCCGAGCGCAGGCCGCCCGGGCTGATGCCGAACAGGAAGCGGCCTTGCAGCAGGTGATCGATCATCGCCACCTGCGCCGCCACCGCGGCCGGGTGGTTGTTGGGCAGGTTGACCGTGCCGCTGCCGAGCTTGATGCGCTTCGTCTCGCCGATGAGGCTGGCGATGAAGATCAACGAGGAGGTGATCGTCTCGGCCCGGTCGGTGACGTGCTCGCCCACGAAGGCCTCGGCATAGCCGAGCCGGTCCGCGAGAATGATCGCTTGGCGATCCTCCTTGAGCGTATCGGTATAGTTCCGCTCCGGCGGGTGGAGCGGCATGGTGAAGTAGCCAAGTTGCATCGAGGCCTCCGTCCTTATCATCTGATAAGGAAGGGGTGAATTGCAAGGGCCGG
>JASHUO010000595.1 GCA_030039975.1 Alphaproteobacteria bacterium | reverse complement strand
CCCGTCACTTGGCGCATGGAGAGCGCGGCGCCGCCGCGCGCATCGCCGTCGACGCGGGTCAGCACGATGCCGGTGATGCCGACACGCTCGGCGAAGGCCTTGGCGACATTGACCGCGTCCTGGCCGGTCATGGCGTCGGCGACGAGCAGCGTCTCATGCGGCTCAGTCGCATCGCGCACCGCCGCCACCTCCAGCATGAGCGGCTCGTCGATATGGAGCCGGCCGGCGGTATCGAGGATGACGACGTCGTAGCCCTCGCGCCTGCCGGTATCGAGGGCGCGCCGCGAGATCGCCACCGGACGCTCGCCGGCGACGATCGGCAGCGAGGTCACCTCGACCTGGCGCCCCAGCACCGCGAGCTGCTCCTGCGCCGCCGGCCGCTGCACGTCGAGCGAGGCAAGCAGCACCTTCTTGCGCTGGCGCAGCCGCAGCAAGCGGGCGAGCTTCGCCGCGGTCGTCGTCTTGCCCGAGCCTTGCAGCCCGACCATCATCACCACGACGGGCGGCGGCGCTTCGAGATCGAGCGGCTCGGCCTCAATGCCGCCCAAGGTCTCGACCAGGTGGTCATGCACCACCTTCACCACCATCTGCGCCGGCGTCACCGAGCGCAGCACATCCTGGCCCACCGCCTTCTCGCGCACGGCGTTGACGAAATCCTTGACCACCGGCAGCGCGACATCGGCTTCGAGCAGCGCGATGCGGATCTCGCGCAGCGCGGCATTGACGTCGTCCTCCGACAGCGCGCCATGGCGGCGCAGCCGGTCGAAGACGTCGTTGAGGCGGTTGCTCAGGCTCTCGAACATGGCCATCCCAAAACCAGACGGGCCAGTGCGCGACACTCGCGGACTGGCCGAGCCCCGAAGGGCGAGGCTAAGCGCTTCAAAGCGGAAGCGACCGGAAGCTAGAGGGCGGGGGGAAGAGAGTCAAATTTCAAGGCCATCCTGGACCGCAGAGCTCCCATACCCTCTCCCGCGAGGGGAGAGGGGGTAAAACGTGCGCCCATTGACATTGGATCGCTCTATCTGGTCGTATATCGTTGTATACGAGTAGATATAGCGAGGTACTAAGTGGCCGTCCCTGAGCGAGAGTGGGCCCTGCCGTTCCAACGGCGCGCGGCGGCGGCGCCGAGCCTGCTGCCGATCCCGCCGGCGCCCGACGCTCAAGTGGCGGCGCTGCTGCAGGAGAAGCGGCGGCGTAAGATCTGGGAGCTCAGCAGCACTCTGCATTGTTCGGTGGTCGGCACTTGCCTCTCCGCCGCGGAGATCCGGCAGCTGCTGATCCGGCTCAAATCGGCTGATGCCGAAACCGCCTCGGACCACGATCTGCATGGTCAGGGTGTGCTGTTGGCGCGGCAGCGCGATATCGGCGGCAAGCTGCTGAACAAGGCGCTCGACCGGCGGCATCACCTAGCGATCAACCAGTTCGCCAAAGCGCGCAGCGAGGCGGCGCTGCGCGCTCTGTGGCGCGATGCGGTGAAGCGCGGCGACATTCCGGGCGCCTATTGGGCGGTGCTTACCCATCCCGACTGCAGCGATGAGCTGGTGCGCGTGGTTTTCGGCGAGGTGCATATGCTCTCGCATCTGGTGGGCGCCGCCAACCGGGCCGATATCCGCCGGCTGCATCAGCTCGAGCAGGAGAACGCCGAGCTCGTCGCCAAGGTCGAGCGCCAGCAGGCCCGGCTGCGCGACACGGCGATGCGGCACGAAGCCGAGATGCGCGCGCTGTCGGACGCGCTAGCGCGGCAATTCGCAGCGCCGGGCAGCGAGGATCTGGCCGTGCCGGCGGCAGCGCCCGATCCGGCAATCGCGGCGCTGGAGCGGCGGCTCGCCGCCGAGGCGGCGCGGCGCGAGCGTGCGGAACGGCGGCTGGAAGCGAGCGCGAGAGCGCTGCGCGACAGCGAGGCAAGCCATCGCGCCGCGGCGCAGGAGCGCGATGCGCTCCGCACCGAACTGGCCGCGGCCGAAGAAAACCTGCAGGCGCTGCTCGCCGAGGGGCTCGAGGGCCGACCGGCGGACATTGGCGGCCTGTCGGTGCTCTATATCGGCGGCCGGCCGCAGCAGGTGAGCCGGCTGCGCGCGCTCTCCGAACGCGCCGCGGCGCGCTTCCTCCATCATGACGGCGGCATCGATGAGCGCAGCGGGCTGCTGCCCGGCCTCATCAGCCGCGCCGATGTCGCGGTCTTTCCTGTCGATTGCGTCAGCCATGAGGCGGCGCTGATGGTGAAGCGGCTGTGCCGGCAATCAGGCAAGCCCTGGCTGCCGCTGCGCACCGCGAGCATGACCGCTTTCCTCGCCGCCCTCGGCCCGATGCGCTCGGCCGTGGACGAGGCCCGCCGCGCCGCCGCGTCTTGAGCGGAAACCGGCGATTTCCCGCCGTACGCGCGCGGTGACGGCAATGTGAAGTGACCGGCCCGCAGATCGCCGCTAGAACATCGTCGCAGAGAAACTCCCATGCAACCCTGGCTCGACTACAGCGGGCGCCTCTCGCCGCTCAAGCTCCTCGTCTTCGTCGCGCTGTTCCTGCCCGGCGGCTGGATCGCGTTGGCGCTGGCGTCGGGCCAGCTCGGCGCGGATCCGATCAAGGAGACGCTGCATCAGCTCGGCCTTTGGGCCATCCGCTTGCTGCTGATCACGCTCGCCGTCACTCCCGCGCGCTCGATCCTGCAATGGTCCCGCGTGATGCTGGTCCGGCGGATGCTGGGCGTCGCCGCTTTCGCTTATGCCGCTGCCCACTTGTCGCTTTATATCGTCGACGAGGCCTTCGATCTTGCCAAGGTGGCGAGCGAGATCGCGCTGCGCTTCTATCTCACCATCGGCTTCGTCGCTTTGTTGGGGCTGGCGGCGCTGGCGGCGACCTCGACCGACGGCATGGTGAGGCGGCTCGGCGGACGGCGCTGGCAGCG
>JASHUO010000594.1 GCA_030039975.1 Alphaproteobacteria bacterium | reverse complement strand
GATGGCGCCGCGGCGGCGCGCGATCATGTCCGGCAGCACCGCCTTCGCCAGCATGAAGGGACCATGCACATTGACCGCGAAGGCGCGGACCCAGCGGTTTGTCGGATAGTCCGCCGTCGGGATGTAGTAGTTGAGCGCGGCGTTGTTGACCAGCACGTCGATCGGGCCGAAAGCGGCGCGCGCCGCTTCGACCAGCGCGAGACAATCCGCCTCGACCGAGACGTCGGCGGCAACCGCCTCGGCTTCGCCGCCGGCGGCGCGTATAGCCTCCACTGTGCGCGCGAGCGAGCCTTCGAAGCGGTGCTCGCCTTCACGCAGCGTTCGCGCAGCGCACACGACCCGCGCGCCTTCGCGCGCGAACAGCTCCGCGATGGCCTGGCCAATGCCGCGGCTGGCGCCGGTGACGATCGCTGCTTTGCCCTGGAGCCGTCCCATCGCCGCCGCCTTCCCCCTCCCCCTCTTGCCATTTTTCGCCATCATAGCAGCGGCGGAGGCAAAGGGAGGAGAAACGGCGTGTCTAATCCTTCTGCTGCTCCAGCTCGTTGGCGCGCTGCTCGAGTTCCAAGGCGATTTCGTACAGCTTGGGCGAGATCTCGGTCTGGTACTTCCCGGCGAGCTCGCGGAATTGTCTTGCCTTGCGGCGGAGATAGCGGATTTCCTCGGCCCGATCTGTCATCGGTTCTCGCCCCTTCTTGTTGTCGCCATACCTGGACAACACGAGCCTCGCGCCGATGCTTCCGTAAATCCCGGCAACATTTATGGAATCGTCTGTAAACAACCAGATGAAATTGCGGCACCGTTTTAATGGTTGCACTAATTCAGGACGAGAAGTCGTTGCGTTGGTTGCAATATGCTGTCCCTTCAGCGCCGTGACTATCATTGGATCACGGCAATACTACTGCTGATCTTGCCGGGGCGTCCGTTGCGATCGCGCCCCCGCTGGCTTGCCAAGCCGCCTACCGCATGCGACGGTCGCGCCAGGGAGGCGAGCATGATCGACATCGGTGCACGCGATTTCGTGCTGGGCGTGGTTGGCGCCGGCGCCATGGGCTCGGGCATCGCGCAGGTGGCGCTGACCGGCGGCCTTGCCGTGCGCCTCAGTGATGCCAGCGAAGCGCAGCTCGAAAAAGCGCGCGCGACGCTGTTCCAACGGCTCGACCGGCTCGCCGAGAAGGGCGAGGCAAAGCCCGATCAGATCGCCGCCGCCAAGGCGCGGCTGATGCCGGTCGCTGCGGTCAGCGAGCTGGCGCCGTGCGCCATCGTCATCGAGGCGATCGTCGAAAATCTCGACGTGAAGCGGACGCTCTTCCGCGCGCTCGAGGAAGTGCTCGCGGAGCATGCCATCATCGCCTCCAACACCTCATCGATCCCGATCGCGGCCATCGCCCAGGCTTGCCGCCATCGCCGGCGCGTCGCCGGCATGCATTTCTTCAACCCGGTGCCGCTGATGCGTCTCGTCGAGATCATCGCCTCGACCGATACCGATCCCGCGGTGGCGGCGGTTCTCGCCGAGCTCGGGCAGCGCATGGGACGGACGCCCGTGACCGTCAAGGACGCGCCGGGTTTTCTCGTCAATCTCGGCGGCCGTGCTTATTACCAGGAGGCGCTGCACCTGCTGCAGGAGAGCGTCGCCACGCCCGAGGATATCGATCTCGTGATGCGCGAATGTTGTGGCTTCCGCATGGGACCGTTCGAGCTGCTCGATCTCACCGGCATCGATGTCAACTATCCCGTCAGCGAGATCGTGCATAAGGGCTATTGGTACGACCCACGGATCAAAACGACGCCGCAACATGAGAGCATGTATCTCGCCGGCCGCTACGGCAGGAAGACCGGCCAGGGCTTTCACCGCTACGATGCCGCCGGGAAAAAACTTGCGCCCGCAGCAGCGCCGGCGCCGCAGGGGACGAAGCCGGCGCGCGTCATTCTGCCCGCGGCCGAAGAGGGGCTGGTCGCGCTCGCGGTGGCCGCTGGTGTCGACACCCAGGTGCCGGATGACGGGGAGAGTCCGATCCTGGTGGCGCCGTGGGGCGAGGATTGCACCGACACCGCGGTGCGGCTCGGGCTCGATGTCCGGCGCACGGTGGCGATCGATCTCTCCTTCGATACGTCGAAGCGCATCACCCTGATGACGGCGCCGGGGGTCGACCCGGCGTCCGCCGCTGCCGCCGCGGCGCTGCTGGCGGCGGCCGGGCGTGCCGTGACCCGCATCAAGGACAGCCCCGGCTTCATTGCCCAGCGCATCACCGCGATGATCGCCAATCTCGGCGCGGAAATGGCACAGATGGGCCTCGCCAGCCCGGCCGATATCGACAAGGCGATGCAGCTCGGCCTCAACTATCCCTTGGGACCGCTGGGCTTCGCCGAGCGGCTTGGCGTCAAGCGCTGCTACGACATCATGTCGCGGCTGTTCGAGAGCACCGGCTCCGATCGCTACCGGCCGAGCCTGTGGCTGCGCCGCCGCGCAAAGCTGGGCCTGCCGGCCGCGACGCCGGCCTGAACGCGCGTCTCGGTACGCAAACGCAACGGTTTTTCGTCGCACGCGGCTTGCGCTTGCAGCGTCCGTCGGCGAGGATCGTCGCGTCATGAAGCGCGAGCAGGCCCCTCATGCCTGAAGCCGCCGATGTCGCTTCCGCTTATGCCGGGGCGCGGGTGGTGATCACCGGCGGGCTTGGTTTCATCGGCTCGACGCTGGCGCTGCGCCTCGCCGAGCTCGGCGCTGATCTGCTGCTCGTGGACAATCTCTTTCCCGAAGCGGGCGGCACTCTCTTCAACGTCGCGCCGATCCGCGAGCGTGTCGCCATCGAGATTGCCGATATCCGCGATGTCCGCGCCATGCGCCAGCTGCTGCGGGGCTGCCGTTATCTCTTCAATCTCGCGGCGCAGACAAGCCACATGGATTCGATGGCGGATCCCGAGACCGATCTTGCTATCAATTGCCGCGCACAGCTCACCTTGCTCGAGGCGTGCCGCGAGATCTGCCCCGAGGCGCCGATCGTCTATGCCAGCACGCGCCAGATCTATGGCCGGCCGCGCCGCTTGCCGGTCGATGAAGGGCACCCGCTGCGTCCCGTCGATGTCAACGGCGTCAACAAGATGGCGGGCGAGGCCTATCACATCCTGTTCCACGACGTGTATGGCCTGCACGCGGCGGCGCTGCGCCTCACCAATACCTACGGACCGCGCATGCGCATCCGGGATGCGCGCCAGACCTTCGTCGGCGTGTGGCTGCGCGCGGTGCTCGAAGGTCGTGCTTTCGAGGTGTGGAACGGCGCCCAGCTGCGCGACTTCACCTATGTCGACGATGCGGTCGAGGCATTTCTGCTCGCCGCGATCGCCCCTGCCGCGACAGGCCGCGCCTTCAACATCGGCGGCGAGCATCTGCGCCTGCGCGCGCTCGCGCAAGCGCTCATCGCGGCCAATGGCGGCGGCAGCTTCGAGACGCGCGACTTCCCCGCGGAGCGCAAGCGCATCGACATCGGCGACTACTATGCCGATGACAGTGCCTTCCGCGCGGCGACGGGCTGGGCGCCGAAGATTCCCATCGCCACCGGCCTCGCGCGCTCGCTCGATTATTTCCGCCGGAACCTCGCCGAATACCGATGATCCCGCAAACCGATCCCAAAGCGGCTTACCTGGCGCAGCGGGCAGCGATCGATGCCGCGATCCAGCGCGTGCTCGAGCGCGGACGCTATGTCCTTGGCGAGGAGGTGGCGGCGTTCGAGCGCGAATTCGCGGCCTATATCGGCGTGCGGCACGCTGTCGCCGTCGCCAGCGGCACCGATGCGCTGGTGCTGGCACTGAAGGCGATCGGGGTCGGGACC
>JASHUO010000057.1 GCA_030039975.1 Alphaproteobacteria bacterium | reverse complement strand
CGAGCGGCCGGCCGAACACTAACATATGCGCCGCCTGCTGTTCGCAGCGCGCCGTGGTGCTTTCGAGCGACATGAGCAGCCCGGCCTTGAGCTGAGCGCGGGCGCGCTCAAGCTCGGCCGGCGTCAGCCCTTGGGCGAGGTTGCGGATTTCGTCGCACAGCACCGGCATCAGCTCCTCCACCTCCTCTTCTCCCGTGCCGGCATAGACGCCGAAGAGGCGCTGTCGCTATAGGCATGGGTGAAGGAATAGATGGCGTAAACCAGGCCGCGCTTTTCGCGGATCTCCTGAAAGAGGCGCGACGACATGCCGCCGCCGAGCGCCGAGGAGACGACCGACGCGCTGTAGTAGTCGGGGTCGCTGAAGGGAAAACCGGGAAAACCCAGCACCACATGCACCTGCTCCAGGTCGCGCGGCTCGCGCAGCTCGCCACCGACATACCGCGCCGCCTCGCTGCGCGCGGAGCGGTCGAGCGGCAGCTCGGCAAAGGCCGGCTCCGCCAATCGCACCAGCGCGTCGTGGTCGACATTGCCGGCGGCGACCAGCAGCATGCCGCTGGCCGCGTAATGACGGCGCATATATGCGGCCACGGTGTCGCGGTCGATGCGACGGATGATCTCGACGCGGCCGAGCACCGGGCGGCCCATCGCCTGATCGGGGAAGGCGCGCTCCTGGAAGAAATCGAAGATGATGTCGTCGGGCGTATCGTTCGCCTGGCCGATTTCCTGCAGGATGACCGCGCGCTCGCGCTCCAGCTCCTTGGAATCGAAGATCGAGCGCTGCAGGATGTCGGCGAGGATGTCGACGGCGAGCCCCAGATCCTGCTTCAGCACCTTGGCGTAATAGGCGGTGTGCTCGCGCGAGGTGTAGGCGTTGAGATGGCCGCCGACCGCTTCGACCTCGGCGGCGATGTCGAGCGCCGAGCGCCGCTCGGTGCCCTTGAATGCCATATGCTCGAGCAGATGCGCGACGCCGTTGATCTGCGACGGCTCGTGGCGCGTGCCGATATCGACCCAAACGCCGATCGACACCGTCTCGACGCTGTCCATGCGGTCGGTCAGGACGCGCATGCCGTTCTTGAGCACCGTCACGCGCACGGTCATCCCGCTCCTCCTTCACCGATCGGCCGCGCCTTTGCGCGGACATAATCCTCGACGGCAGCGAGATCGTTGGGCAGACGCGGCCGCCGCTCGGGCCGCCGCATCAGCTCTGCGAGTCGCGCCGGCAGCGCCGGGCGGACGCCCGTCGCTTCGGCCACCGCCTCGGGAAATTTCGCCGGATGGGCAGAGGCGAGCGCCACCATCGGCACACCCGTCTCGCGCCGCACCGCCTTCGCCGCGGCGACGGCGATGGCGCTGTGCGGGTCGAGCAACTCACCGGTATCGCGCCAGGTCTCGGCGATCGAGCGGCGGGTCGCTTCGTCATCGACGCGGCAGGCCGAGAAGAGCGAGCGCGCGGCGCGCCAGGCCTGCTCGTCGGTAGGCAAAGTGCCACTCTTGCGAAATTCGCCCATCGCCGCGGCCACCGCCGCGCCGCTGCGGCCTTTCAGCTCGAAGAGGAGCCGCTCGAAATTGCTCGACACCTGGATGTCCATGCTTGGCGACAGGCTCGGCACCACAGGCTCAAGGGTCATCGCGCCCTGATTGATGAAGCGCGCCAGGATATCGTTCCGGTTGGTGCCGATGGCCAGCTGGGCGATGGGCAGCCCCATGCGGCGCGCGACATGCGCGGCATAGACATTGCCGAAATTCCCGGTCGGCACGGCAAAGGACACCGGGCGCTCCGGCGCCCCCAGCGCCACCGCGGCGGCGACGTAATAGACAAGTTGCGCCATGATGCGCGCCCAGTTGATCGAGTTGACGGCCGACAGGTTCAACGCCTGTCGGAAGGGCGCATCGGCGAACATCGCCTTAACCAGGTCCTGGCAGTCGTCGAAGCTGCCCTCGATGGCAATGGCATGGACATTGGCGGAAGCGACCGTGGTCATCTGCCGGCGCTGCACCTCGGAAATCCGCCCCTCGGGATAGAGAATGAAGACGTCGATCGCGGTGCGGTCACGGCAAGCCTCGATCGCCGCCGAGCCGGTATCGCCAGAGGTGGCGCCGATGATGGTGACGCGCCGCCGCCGTTGCGCCAGGACATGGTCGAAAAGCGGCCCCACCAGCTGCAGGGCATAATCCTTGAACGCCAGGGTGGGACCGTGGAAGAGCTCCATCACCCAGAGGTCGGGGCCCAGCTGCTTCAGGGGCGCTACGGCCGCATGGCTGAAGCCGGCATAGGCGCCGGCGATCAGCGCTCCAAGCGCCCTGGGCTCGATCTCGGGTCCGATGAACGGCGCCACCACCTTTTCGGCAATGTCAGCGTACGAATACCCCCGCATGTTGCGGATTTGGTCGGCCTCCAGAGGCGGCCAATCCTCCGGCACGTAAAGCCCGCCATCGGGCGCGAGCCCAGCGAGCAGCACGTCCTCGAAGGAAAGGCGCTCCGGCGGAGTCCGGGCGTCGCGGGTACTGACGTAGCGCACAAATAGACCAAGGGGCTTATGCCGAGAGGGGGTGCAGCCTATCGTCCCGACGGCCTAGCCGCAACTCTGCCTCCCGCTCTGCCTCCCGCTACTTCTGGGCGGCCTGGGGAGGCGCAAGATCGGCCCCTTTGGCGGGGTCGTAAGTGCAGCTGACCTGGCCGTAGCCCTGGTTCTGGAGGACGTCGAGAATGACGGTGTAGCGCCCGTTGCTCTCGGGCGCCGATTGGCGCTCGCCGACGCCGTCATAGCCGAGCGAGTCGGCTTTGTGCTCGCACGCCGCGACGGCGGGATTGGTGAGATGCGGTGCGCTGTCGCCGAGAAACGGGATCCACGAGCAACCACCAAGGAGCAGCACGAGGCCCGATGCAATAACAGCGCGGCCGCGCTCAGTCGGCGACATAGCGCGCCTCGAGATGCCGCTCATAGGTCTCGGCGTCGAGCGGGCGCCCGGTCGCTTGCGTTACGATCTCTGCCGTCGAGTAGCGCGAGCCTTTCTGATGCACATGCTCACGCAGCCAGGCGAGGAGCGGCGCGAAATTGCCATGGGCGATGCCGGGGAGGATGCGCGGCTCGGCGCGCTTGGCGGCATCGAAGAGCTGCGCCGCGGTCATCGCGCCCAAGGTGTAGGTCGGGAAATAGCCCCAGGCGCCGTCATACCAGTGGATGTCCTGCAAGCAGCCCTCGCGGTCGCTCTCGGGGACGATGCCGATGAGGCTGCGCATGGCCACGTTCCAGGCGTCCGGCAGATCTTGGGGCGCCAGCTCGCCGGCGATCATCGCGCGCTCCAGCCGGTAACGCAGGATGACATGCGCGGGATATGTGACTTCGTCGGCATCGACGCGGATGAGGCTGCGCGCGACCCGGGTATTGAGCCGGTAGAGATTTTCGGCCTCCCAGGCCGGGCCGACACCGTGGAACGCCTTGCGCAGCAACGGGGCAGCGAACTCCATGAATTCGCGGGAGCGGCAGGCCTGCATCTCGACGAGCAGGGATTGGCTCTCATGGATGCTCATGCCGCGGGCATTGCCAACGGGCTGCCGGCGCCAGGCCTCGGGCAAGCCGCGCTCATAGAGCGCATGGCCGGTCTCGTGCAGCACACCCATCAGGGCGCGGCCGAAATCCGCTTCGTCATAGCGCGTCGTCAGCCGCACATCATCGGGCGTGCCGCCGCAAAAGGGATGGAGGCTGACATCGAGCCGCCCATGCTTGAAATCAAAGCCGAGGCGCTCCATCAGCTGCATCCCGACCCGGCGCTGCGCTTCGACGGGAAACGGCCCGGGCAAGGGCAGCGGCGGCGGCCGGCGCGCCTGGCGCTCGAGCGCGCGGTCGATCAGACCGGGCAGCAGGGCGGCGAGATCGTCGAACAGGCGATCGATCGCCGCGGTACTGCCGCCGGGCTCGTATTCGTCGAGCAAGGCTTCGTAAGGGGTCGTGCCGAGCCGAGCCGCTTTGGCCGCGGCCACCTCGCGCACCAGCTCGAGCACGTGTCGCAGCTCTGGCAGGACCGCCGCGAAATCGCCGGCGGGCCGCGCTTCGCGCCAGCGCATCTCGCAGGCGGAGCAGGCTTTCGACAGCGCCGCGACAAGATTGGCCGGCACCGCCGTCGCATGCAGCCGCAAGCGCTCCATTTCGGCGAG
>JASHUO010000593.1 GCA_030039975.1 Alphaproteobacteria bacterium | reverse complement strand
ACATGCGCGATCTCATCGCCGCTGCCGTGATAGATGACGAGGATCCGCGCCTCCTGCCAGGCGCGGATCTCGTCCGCGGAGCGGCCGTAGCGCTCGGCGATCTCCGCCGGCGAGACCGCTTGCGAAAACCGGCGACGCTCCTTGCCGCGAAAGCGCAGCTGATTGTAAAGCGCCCAGGCGACCACGGCGAAGGTGTTGACGGCGACCACGGCGCTGTAGGCCCCCAGGGTTTCGATCAACCCGATGGCCTGCCGGATCGCCGGCGTCATGCCGCCGCCGGTCAGCCAGTGCGGGACGTCCCGGAGAACGAAGAACAGGTCGCGGTTGAGCCAGATATAAAGCCCCCACAGCGCCGCCGTGAGCACGGCATCGCGCAGCCGCGACCACAGCGGACGCGAGGCGTCGGTGAAGATCAGGGACTGGGCGGGAATGACCGGAAGCCCCGGTCGGGACTCGTCCACACGGCGCGCGCCGGACGAGTTCTGAGGAACGCCATCGGGAAGCCGACGACGGTGGTGACGAGCGAGATCAGCCAGTAGACCATCGGGTACCAGATGATCCAGGCGAGCGCGCGCGCGAGGCGCGGCTCATAGCGGCGTTCGATGAAGACGGCGACGGCGACCTGGATCAGGTTGGTCGATGCGAGCATCAGCCCCCAGAACGCCGGCGGCAGGATCGTCGGCACGTTGAGGCCGGCCGGCATGCGGACGAACTGCCCCAATCCCCACAGCGCGAGGCTGAGCACGAACGCATAGGCCCAGGCCGCGCTCAAGGCGTATTCGAGGGCGATCCCCCACATGCGCCGCCGCCGCCATGTCCAGATCGTCCGCGCATGCTTGCGGAAAACCTCCGCACCGCCGCGCGCCCAACGCAGCCTTTGCCGCCACAGCCCCTTGAACGTCTCCGGCATCAGGATCCAGCAGATCGCCGCCGGCTCATACTGGATCGACCAATGATCGACTTCGAGCGCCCAGCTCACATCGATGTCCTCCGTCGCCATGTCGAGGCCCCAATAGCCGATGCGGTGGAGGGCGCGGCGCCGGAACGCGGCGATGACGCCGGAGACGGTGAAGACCTGGCCGTAAACCCGCTGCGCCCGCTTGATGAGGCCGATGATCGACGAGAATTCGCCGACCTGGATGCGGCCGAGCAGCGTCGAGCGCGTGCGGATGCGCGGATTGCCCGTTACCGCGCCGACGCGCGGATGCTTCACCATCGGCGCGACGAGATGCGCGACCGCGTTCGGGTGCAGCACGGCATCGCCGTCGATGCAGACCAGGAATTCGCCGCGCGCCGCGAACGCGCCCATGCGCAGCGCCATCGCCTTGCCCTGGTTCGAGGCGTGATGGATCACGCGCAGATTGGGATGCACCGCGGTGAGGCGCTCGAGGATCAGCCCCGTCTCGTCGCGCGAGCCGTCATTGATGGCGATGATCTCGAAGTTCGGATAGTTCTGCGCGGCGAGGCCGGCGACGGTCTCGGCGGCGTTGTCCGCTTCGTTGAAGCACGGGACCAGGATCGAGACCAGCGGCGGATCGGCGATCTGCGGCACGTCGTCCGGCCGCAGCGACCGCCGCTCCCAGTGCAGATCGAAATAGATGCCGCCGGCCATCCAGACATAGGCCATGAACAGCGGATAGAGGAACACGAACTCGAGCAGAAAGCCGCTCGCCTTGGCGGTGAAGACGAGACCGATGACGGTGAAGGCCCCGACGATGGCGTTGAGAAGGTGCTCGCTCAGCATCGCGTTCCCCGCGGCTCCTCAGTGCTGGCCGTAAGGGAATGATTCGAGCGAGAAGGCGGCGTGCAGCGGTGCCGCGCGCGGGTGGTCGCGCAGGAAATCATCGGGGTAGTAGCCGATGTTGAGCGCGCCCTGACGCTCGAGGAAGCGCATCTCCTCGACCAGCTCCTGCGTCGGCAGATTGGCTTCGCTGCCGGCATCGGGACGGCGCCAATCGACGGATTGCAGCTCGAACAGCGTGTGCGACAGGCCGTCCGGCCGCTCCCGCGCCGCAACGACCAGGCGGCCCAGCCACGCCATCGGATCGCCGGGCACCTGCTCGAGCCGCGGCATCGCCATCACCGCGACCAGGTCGTAGCTGGCGAGGAAGCGGTCGTAGTCCTGCGCGAACCAGGCACGGCTCGCTTCGTCGAGCATGGGACGGGCATAGAGATTGCGCGCGGTGTGCATCGGCGTGCGCAGCCGCCGCACCCGCGCCGCCAGCTCGCGCGTGAAGGCGATCAGCGCGTCGGTCTTGAGCGCGGTCCACCGCGCGAACAGCGCCGGGTCGGCGCGGATCTTGCCGATGTCGCCCGGAAGTCCGGCCGCTTCATAGGCCTTGAGCGCGTCGGGACTCGCATCCTCGAAATCGGAGAGCACCGCGTCGTCATGAAACAGCAGTCCTTCAAAGGCGGCATGCGCGGCGAGATCCTCATAGAGCGCGCCGATGCGCTGGCGCACGGCGGGATCGAACGGCGAAAGCCGCTGGTATTGCGCGGGATCGATGCCGCTTTGCGACGACGCACCCGACGCCGCTGCGCCGGTTTGCGGCGGGCGCCACGCGGTGACGTGCTGCAGCCCCGCTCCCGCTGCGCCGAAATCGAAGGCGAGAACCGGCATCCAGGCCCAGACCTTGACATGCGCGCGGGTGCGCAGCTGCCAGGCCGCGCGATTGAAGAGGTCGGCCCGCATCGGCAGTTCGCGATTCGGGAAATAGACCGCGCGGGCGAGGCCGTCGCCCTGGGGATCGGCGAAGGCCTGGAGGAAGACGGTATTGACCTGAAGATCGTGAATGCGCTGCACCAGAGCGCCGAGATTGCGCTCCTGCTGCGCGGGATTGGGGTCGTAGACCTGATCGAGATCGACCTGCACGGCACGGACGGGCCCATGCGTCGACAGGTCGTGCAGCTCGGCGATGAAGCCGCTGAGGTCGGGATCGTCCTTGACGAGGTGTCGCGGCATCGCCGAGAGGTCCGCGACATTCGCCGGCGCGTCGGTCAGCGTCAGGGTGATCGGGATGCCGTGCGCGCGCTGAATGTCGATCGCCAGCCGGCTGTGCTCGCCATAAGGCCAGACGGTCACACGGGGTGCGCGGCCGAGCTCGCGCTTGAAGGTCGCGACCGCGGCGGCGGTGTCGCCGGCGATGCGCGCCTCATAGGCGGCGGCGTCTTCGTAGCCGCCGCTCTTGGTCCAGCGCCGGCTGACCACGGCCGGCTCTTCGTTGCCTTGCGGGTTGGCCGGAATACCCCGGTGCAGGTCGAAAGTGTGCGATGCGATCTCGACGAGCCCCGAGGCGGCGACCTCTCGGACCTGGTCCCAGGTCATGAACATGTCGCGCGGTTCGCTGATGTCGCCGTAGCGGACCGTGGCGGTCGGGCCGCCTTTGAGCCACGACGCCTCGACGGCGAGCACGGCCGGAACGCCCATCGCCTTCAGGATCGGGAAGGCGCGCGTGTAGAAGCTTTCGTAACCGTCGTCGAAGGTAACGAGATAGGCTTTGTCGGGCAGCTTTTCCCGGCCCTCATGCGCGGCCACGACATCGTCGATCGAGACGGCGTGGAAGCCGTTCCGCCGCAGCCAATCGAGCTGCTCGACAAAGTTGGCGGAGGAAACCCCGACGTAGCGCTGATCCGGATCCTTATCCTCGATGTTGTGGTAACAGAGCGCAAAGAACGCCGGGATCGGCGCCGGCGCCGGCGGCGGCTTGGCTGCGGCCGCGGTGCCGAGCACGGCAAGAACGAAAACGACGAGCGCCGCCACCGCTGCTCGCAGCGCGTCGAGCCCATGGATTCCCGCTTTCGCGCGCGGCAAGAAACACATCGCGCGGCGCCTCAGCCACCAACGATCGCTTTGCCCGCGAAAGCGGGCATCCAGAGTCTCAGACGCGATGACCGGGGCGCGTGCTCTGGGTCCCCGCTTTCGCGGGGACGGCGGGATATCTATTGCAGAGTTAGACTTTGACGCTGTGCCGTCCGCGTCATCCCCCCGAAACCGGGCGCCCATCTCGCTGCCATGCTGCGCTCCCTCGCCCATGCGCTAGAACTTCCAAGCGAGGTGAAGGTCGAGCGTGACGGCGTTTTGATAGACGCCGTCATAAGTCTGGCGGCCGAAGCCGAGCCCGGACGCGATGCGCAGCCCGTCGGTCTCGATGCTCTGCTCGTAGCGCGCCGACCAGGCGAAGGAGGTCGCGAAGTCGCGTTCCCAATAAGGGCCGGCGCCCAGGGTGATGCCGTGCTCCCAGCTGAACTCGTAGCGGCGCAGCAGGATCTGGCGCGCCGCGAGCCCGGCGGTCCCGAGCGCGTCGTTGCGCGGATTGTAATAAGGCGCATCGCCCCGCGTGTTGCGCGACGTGCCGAGATCGCCGATGCCGTCGATGTCGAGATGCGGCGCGGTGAACAGCCTTTCACGCCAGACGAAGCCGAGATTGGTCCGTTCATTGCCGTCGGAGAAGGGCGCCTGCTCCAGGAACGCCTTGGCGTCGCGCGACTCGCTCTCGCGCCAGTCGGCGGTGAGCGTGCCGGAGTCGGCGCTGATGCCGTTCTTGAGGGCGCGCAGCGGCGTATCCGTCGCGAAGATTTCGCCCGCCGCGCCCAGCCGCCATTGATCGTCGGCGCGCCAGGTGAGGGCGAGTTTGCCGCCGCCATGATCGGTGCCGTCCTGGGTGGCGCGGGCCTCCGCCGTGGCGTCGAAGAGCGGGCCGGCATATTCCACGCCGGTGCCGTAGGTGCGGCCGGTGTAGTTGCCTTCGGGCAGCCGCTGATGCGCCACGTTCCACTCGGTGAAGGCGCGCCAGTATTCGGCAAAGGGCGGCGAGAACAGCTGCAGCCCGGTGGCGAGACCGTTTCCGCCATTGATGTTGGTCGGCGACGTCCACACCCGTTCCGCGAACAGGCGCAGCTCGGCAAGCTGTCTTAAATCTGCTTCGCGCTCGAGCCGCTGGACGTCGGTGTTCTCCGGCAGGCGTCGCGCCAGGTCGCTCGTCGCCGCTTCGAATTCCGGCCAATCCTGCAGGTCGAAATCGTCCTGCGCCTGGGCGATGTCGATCTCGGCATCCGGCGAGCCCTGCGCGCGCGCGATTTGCAGCGTCGCTTCCGAACGCCTTGGCCAGCCGCGCGCCTCATAGGTCTCGGCGAGGTCGGTGAGCAACTCGGTGTTGTTGGGCGCCCGCGCGCTCATCGCCGAAAAGCGCCGGTCCGCTTCCGCCAGCTCCCCGGCGTAAAGCCGCGCATTGGCGGCAGCGACGTCGGCGGCCAGCTTGTCGGGGTTCGCCACCGGATCGGGCGACCCCTTCAGCGGTATCCAGGGCGACGTCGCGGCCGCGGTGTCGTCGACGACATGAAAGGCGGCGTCGAACTCTTCGGTTTCGACCAGGGCGTGAAACAGGCCGAGCCGCGCCTGAACATTCCTCGGTTCCGCTTCCAAGACACGGCGATAGAGGTCCCGCGCCGTCTCCGGCTCGCGCAAGGCGAGATAGGCGCCGGCGGCTGCCTGGACCGCATACGCCGGCACGGCAACGCCGCTGCGCGCGAGCGATTCATACTCGGCGACGGCATCGCGCATGCGCGCGCGATCGAAATACGCGACGATGCGGTCGCAGCGCGCGCGCCGCAGCGCGCCGGCGGCATCCGGTCCCGCCGCAGAGAACCGCGCGATGAGCTGGTCGAGAGCGGCGATCGCGCGGTCGGCGGCGGCAAAGCGCCGCGGCTCCGCGACCGGCTCGACCGCATCCCAGCGCACGAGATCGGCGGCCGAATCTCCCATGAGCCGCCGGGTCTCCGCCGCGGTGAGCAGCCCGGGATACGCTTCGGCAAGGCCCAGGGCGAGATCGGGGGCGCCCATCGCATCGATGGCGAGCACCTTCTGCCGCAGCGCTTCGCGGTTGGCCGGCTGCACATCGAGCGCGCGTTGAGCGTAGCGCAGCGCGTCGACGGGACGGCCGGCCGATTCGGCCGCATAGGCGGCGGCGATGAAGAGGTCGGCCGATTTGCGCGAGCGCGGCAGCGCCCTGCGAATCTCCAGATCCGCCGCCTTGGCTTGACCCGCATCGACGAGGGTTTCGATCTCGCCCGCACGGAAGCGCGGATCGCCGGGGAAGCGGACGAGGCCCTCGCGGTAGAGGCTGAGCGCGCTGGCGTAGTGGTGCTCGAAGCGCTGCGCCTGCGCTACCGCCAGAACGACGTAATCCGCCCGGCCTTTGCTGGGAAGTGAGCGAAATCGCGCGATCGCTTCTTGGTCCCGCCCGGCCCAGGTCAGGACCACGACGAGGTCGCCGGCGAGCGCGGCGTCGTTCGGGTTCTGCCGCGCCAGCCGCTCGAGAATGGTGAGCGCTTCTGCCGTCTTTCCGCGCCGGGCGAGGGCGATGGCGTCGTCGCGGCTCTGGCCATCCTTCTGATTCGGTTCCGCCGCGGCGCGGGCCTCGCCCATCAGCGACAGAAGAATGAGTCCAAGGAGGGCGAGGCGAAGGAGATGAACAACATCCGCCATTCTGGGGCGCTATCAGCCTTCGGCTCGAAGCGACGGCTTCTGCCGCACGCAGGCGAAGAATGAGTCCCAGATTCTAAAAATTCATGAGCGAAACGAACGGCGCGCGACCGGAAGTTTTACAGGCGCGTGTTGTCGCTACTGGGGGTCGCACTTCTCGCTTGACAGGAGAGTGAATGAGCAATTTTTGAGAGAAGAACTCTCGGCCTGCTCGGCTTACCCGCCGACCGGGGCGGGGTGAGCGCTGCTGATCTCGACGAGGAATTTGCGTCGCATCGCCCGGCCGAAATCCGTGAAGCCCAAAGCCGGCGCGAGAAACGCACCGGGCCCGCCGACGACATGGTCGCGGTACCACGACTCCAAGGTTTTCGCTTCGTCGCCTTCGAGAATCGGCAGCCCGTTGATGGTGACGCCGTTGGCAACGAGCGCGTCGCGGACGGTGTCGACGTTTGTGGCGGGATTGCAATTGTCGTGGCCATCGCCGGAGACGTCGACGATCGTGCGCTGCGTCGGCGCCGGCAGGAAGGGCAGCACCTTGCCGCTGATGACGTTCAACGCCGCCGCCATGCAGGTGAACTGATCGTCGGCCCGCGGCGCGTGCCGGACGCTGGTGGCGAAAGCGCGCGCGTCGTCGGCGCTGGCGATCAGCCGCCAGGGAACGACCTCCGCCGTCCGGTCCGACCACTCCACCAGCGTCGCGAAGATTGCCCGATGCGGTCCCGCCAGGATTGCGGCTTGCACCGCCGGGTCCTCGAAGGCGCGCGCGATGCCCTCCATCTGCAGCGCAAACCGTTCTTGCGTCACCGAGCCGGACACATCGACGGCGAGGACGAGGGCCAGATCGGCTTTCTCGGCTTGCGCGTCGGCGGCGCTCGCCCAGGCGGAGATCACCGAGACGATCAGCGCTGTCGCGACCAGGAGACGGGTCGCGGCGCTCATCGATTCGCATCCGGCGTCGGCAAGCCGCTTGTGCCGCTCAGCAGCGCTTCGGCGATATTGGCGCCGGCGAGATTGGCCCCGGTGAGATCGGCGCCGGTCAAATCGGCATGAAACAGGTCGGCATGCGACAAATCGGCGCCGGTCAGTCTGGCGCCGGCGAGATGCGCGAAGGCGAAGCGGACGCCGCGCAGCTCCGCGCGCGAGAGATCGGCGCGGGTGAGATCGCCGCCGGAGAGGTCGGTGTAGAGGTTGATGAAGAGCTGGCTACTGCGGCCGGCGCCGGTGCGCAGCTGCGTCAGATTGGCGCCGCGGAGATCGGCGCGGCCCAGTCGCACGACGACCAGAGCACCCGACAAATTGGCGCCGGCGAAGTTCGGCGGTTTGCCCTGCGAGATGTCCAAGGTGGCATACGCTACCGCCGCGTAGAGGCTGGCATGCGACAAATTGGCGTGGGCGAAATTCGTCCGGATGATCACGGTGTGATCAAGATCGGCGCCGGTGAGGTCCGCGCCGGACAAATCCGCATCCCTAAGATCCGCGCCGTAGAGATTGGCGTCGCGCAGATCGGCCTGATGAAAATCGAGGCCGCTCAGATCGAGATAGCTGAGGTCGCGATGCGCGAGCATCGGCGGATGCCCTGGCGTCGCCGCAGCGAGCGCCGTGCCCACATCCCTCAGCGTCGCCGGCTGCCGCGAGACGGCTCCATCGCCGGCTCCCCCGAGCAGAACCGCCAGCCCCACCGAGAGCCACACCCGCCGCCCTGCCATGGCCATCCCGCCATGCTATCAGAGCGCCCCCTCACTAACATCCCCTCTCCCCTTGCGGGAGAGGGACAACCCGGCCGGTCGCGTTGCGACCGGCCCCGGAGGGTTCGATCGCAGAGCGATCGAACGGGTTGTCCCCAT
>JASHUO010000592.1 GCA_030039975.1 Alphaproteobacteria bacterium | reverse complement strand
GGTTCAGAAGGCATTGCCGCTGTTCAACGATGGCGGCTCGATCATCATGACCGGGTCGGTTGCTTCGGTGAAAGGTTTTCCTGGTTTCGGCGTCTATGCGGCGAGCAAGGCGGCATTGCGCTCATTCGCACGCACCTGGCTCAACGAGCTGAAGGGCAGGAACATTCGGGTGAACGTGCTGAGCCCCGGTCAGGTCGACACACCGGATTCCCAGCGACTCGACAAGGAGACGAGGCAGATGTTCGAATCCCTGATCCCGCGGGGAAAGATGGGTCGTCCCGAGGAAATTGCGTCCGCCGCGCTGTTTCTTGCTTCAGACGATTCGAGCTACGTGAATGGGGTGGAGTTGTCCGTCGACGGCGGATTCTCAGCCATCTGAATGGTAGGGGAGCGAGTATTAACACGGATTGGGGAAGTGTTATGAGCTATGCGATTGTAGGATCCGGTAAGATAGGCCCGGCCCTCGCCCACGCCTTCGCCAGTAAAAACATCGATGTGACCGTCGCCAGCCGCCGGCCGCCCGAGGCGTTGGCGCCGCACGCTCGGGCGATTGGACCAACGGTCGTCGCCAAGTCGCTGCGGGATGCACTCGAGGCCGACACAATCATCTTGGCGGTCCCGTTCGGGGAGCATCGCGAGGTTGCGAAGGCCCTGCCGAGCTGGAAAGGCAAGACGGTCATCGACGCGATGAACGCGTTGGTTCCCCTTGAGGAGCTGGACGGTCTCCCGTCCTCCGCCTTCGTCGCGAGGGCGTTCACCGGCGCCAAGTTCGTGAAAGGCTTCAATCACCTGATTGCGGCCACCCTGGCTGCCGATCCGATCGTCGAGGGCGGCCACCGGGTCGTCTTTCTGTCGAGCGACGACGAGGACGCGACCGCTCCCGTGGCGGCCTTGGCCAAACAACTCGGGTTCGCACCCGTCGAGCTGGGAAAGCTCAACGAGGGTGGCGCGCTGGTGCACGCACGCGGCCGCACTTGGGGCCAGCTCATCTTCCAGGATTTGTTCAAGAAGGAGCAGTAATCGATCTACGACCGTGTGATTCGGCCCGAGAAGCACGACCCCAAAACGTCGGCCATCATGGCTGCCCTCACTCCCACTCGATCGTCCCCGGCGGCTTGCTGGTGATGTCGTAGACGACGCGGTTGATGCCGCGCACTTCGTTGATGATCCGGGTCGCGGCGCGGCCGAGGAAGTCGTGCGGGAACGGGAAGTAATCGGCGGTCATGCCGTCGGTCGAGGTGACGGCGCGCAGCGCGCAGACCTGGTCGTAGGTGCGGCCATCGCCCATGACGCCCACGGTGCGCACCGGGAGCAGCACGGCGAAAGCCTGCCAGATGGCGTCGTAGAGCCCGGCATTGCGGATCTCTTCGAGATAGATCGCATCCGCCTTGCGCAAGAGGTCGAGCTTCTCGCGCGTCACCTCGCCGGGAATGCGGATGGCGAGGCCCGGCCCGGGGAAGGGATGGCGCTTCACCAGCCGTTCGGGCAGGCCGAGCTCGCGGCCGAGCGCGCGCACCTCGTCCTTGAACAGCTCGCGCAGCGGCTCGACCAGCTTCAGCTTCATGCGCGCGGGCAGGCCGCCGACATTGTGGTGCGACTTGATGGTGACGCTGGGCCCGCCGGTGAAGCTCACGGATTCGATGACGTCGGGATAGAGCGTGCCTTGCGCCAGGAACTCGGCGCCACCGATCTTGTGCGCCTCGGCGTCGAAGACGTCGATGAAGGTGGCGCCGATGATCTTGCGCTTTTGCTCGGGATCGGTGACGCCTTTGAGCTTGCCGAGAAACAGCGCGCCGGCATCGCTGTGGACGAGCGGGATGTTGTAGTGGTCGCGGAAAAGGGTCACCACTTCGTCCGCCTCGCCCGCGCGCAGCAAACCGTGATCGACGAAGATGCAGGTAAGCTGATCGCCGATCGCTTCGTGCAGCAGCGCCGCCGCCACCGAGCTGTCGACGCCGCCGGAGAGGCCGCAGATGACGCGGCCGCGCCCCACCTGCTGGCGGATGCGCTCGATCGCCTGGGCGCGGAAGGCGGCCATGGTCCAGTCGCCGCGACAGCCCGCGACCTTGTGCGTGAAGTTCTGGAGCAGCGCCGCGCCTTGCGGCGTGTGGATCACTTCGGGATGGAACATGGTGCCGTAGAAGCGGCGCTTGTCATCGGCGACAACGGCAAACGGCGCGCCTTCACTGACCGCGACGACGCGGAAGCCCGGCGGCAACACCTCGACGCGGTCGCCATGGCTCATCCACACCTGCTCGCGGCTGCCCTTGGGCCAAAGCCCGGCGAAGAGCGCGCAATCGTCGGTCACCTCGATGAAGGCGCGGCCGAACTCGCGATGCTCGGACGAGGCGACGCGCCCGCCGAGCTGCGCGCACATCGTCTGCTGCCCATAGCAGATACCAAGCACCGGCACGCCCAGCTCGAAGACGCGCTGCGGCGCCCTGGGCGAGGCCTGCTCGTTCACCGAGGCGGGGCCGCCCGAGAGGATGACCGCTTTGGGCGCGAAGGCCTCGAGGCGGTCCACCCCCATGCT
>JASHUO010000591.1 GCA_030039975.1 Alphaproteobacteria bacterium | reverse complement strand
AGCCGCCCGGCGGCAAGGAGGCCATGCTCAACCATAGGCCGAGACTCACCAGCGCACTCGCGCCGGCTGGCGCCAGACCGTGCTCCATCAGCAGGCCGGGCGTGAAGCTGAAGAAGACCACCAGACCCACATTGAAGCTGCCCCAGAGGACGCCGGCCACACTCGCCGGTATCATCTCCCGCCAGAGCCGCATTGCGGCCGCGCTTTCCGGCGCATGTCGCACCGCTGCCGCGTGCGGCGGCTCCCGGTAGAACGCGACAACCAGGACCGAGGCGACGGCACAGAACGCGGCCGTAGCCACCATGACCGCTTGCCAACCGAGATGCGCGGCGAGCGGCGGCTGGGTGACCAGCGCCAGGCCGATGCCGAAAGGCCAGCTCGCCAAGATGATGCCCATGGCCGTGACGATCTCGCGGCCGGCGAACCAGTCGGTCACCATCTTGGTGAGGACGAGATTGAACAAGACCGCACCGGTGCCGCTCACGAGCCGGCCGGCGAAGCCTGCGCCATAGCTGGCGCCAAAGGCGAAGAGCAGCGCGCCGGCGATCATGAGCGCCAAACCGCCGACACAGATCTGGCGGTCGCCGAGCCGCCGGTCGAGCATGCCGCCAGGCAGGGCAATGACGACGCCCGGCAGCACGTAGAGGCCGATAAGCGTGCCGATCTCGGTGTAGTCGATGCTCAGCGCCTGAGTGAGGGACGCGGCCGACGAGGCGACAGACTGGAATTGAAACCCCATCGCGGTGCGACAGAGGAAGAGGACCGCGAGCACGTACCAGCGATTGGGCCGCAGTGTTGGCACACGGGACCTCCAAACTCGGGGATGAAGGAGGCCGATCTTCCGCCTCCCTTGCAGCCAAGACATAGGCTGATGATCATCTCGCTGTAACGCAGCGATGGCAGCCTTATTGAACCCGGCAACGCGCTCGCGGTCAAACTGGGGCGAGCATGAACATCGTCCTGCTCATCTTTCTCGCGATCGTCGCATCCAGCGTCTTCGCCGTCGCCGGCGTCCGGCTCGGTCGTCGTTTCCTGCGCGGGCGGGTGGCGAGCGGCCATCACGAGGTATTGGCCGCCATGTTTCAGACCTGCGGCACCCTGCACGCGGTGTTTCTGGCGTTTCTGGTGGTTGCCGTCTGGCAGTCATACGACGCGGCGCGTGCCAACGTCGCCGAAGAGGCTTCGGCACTGGCGACTCTCTACCGGATGAGCACCGCCATGGCGCCCGAGATAGGAAAGCGGCTGCGCGAGGCCTTGCGCCATTATGCGGAGGCGGTAATCGAGGACGAGTGGACGATCCAGGCCGCGAGCGGCGGCGCCAGTCCCCGGGCGCGCGCGGCGAGCCTCGCCATGTATCGCCTGTTCGGCACGGAGACGACGGCGCTCAGGCAGGACGAGGCTGCGATCGATGGTGCGGCGCTGGCGATCATTTCGCAGATTCAAAACGATCGAAACACGCGCACGCTGCAAGCCGGAGCATCGCTCCCCGCCATCATCTGGCTCGCGGCGATCGGCTCGGGCGCGATCGCCCTCTCGCTGAGTTTCTTCCTGTTCATGGAGCAGGCGGCGCCGCAGATGGTCGTCACCAGCATCATGGCAAGCACGATCGCGCTGCTGCTCTGCATCACCTTCGTCTTGAGCCGTCCCTTCAACGGACCCTTGGCGCTGCCGCCGGAACCGTTCCAACATTCGTTGCAAGTCTTCGACGCCGTCGACGAAACACCGTGACGCGACAAAAACCGGAGTGCTTATCGCGAGGCAGCGTTTGTCTCGGCCATCTAAATTGCCGCGCCGGTCGCGTCGGATCGAACCGCCGCACCCTTCGCCAGGAGGCCTGTCATGGAGCGCGACCGAACCGAGATCATCGCCGAGCTTCGTCGCCTCGCGATGCTAACCGACTCCGCCGACCGGGAGCGCAAGCTGAGAGCCATCGCCGATCGACTGGAAGCCGGCGAACACGTCGATGAAATCGAGTGCTTGCCCCTGGAACCGGAGTAACAAGGCGCGGCGGCCATCGCACGCCGTTGCGGCACGAGGCAACGATATTGTCACCGTTGTCGGCCAAGATGCGCAGAGCATTCAGCGGTATGCGAACAATCTCTTTGTGCTTCGAGACCGGAACGAACACGGCATCGTGTCGTTCCTGGAGGCATTAGGTTCGGTCCGTTCTTCGACGCTCGCCGCCGAGGAGACCTCTAGAAAGAGAGGATGCAAGTGCCGACACCCACGACCCATCCATCTGGTGAACACCATCTCAACGCCGCGGCCCACCATGAGACCGCCGCTCATCATCACCGCGAAGCGGCGCATGAACATCGTCATGGGCGCCACGATCTCGCCCAAGAGCATTCAGCCGCAGCTCACCACCATAGCGCCATGGCGCATGAGCATTCCGGCAAAGCGCACCAGCTCTCGCAAAAATAGCGGCGGGGTGCACGGATCAGATCCGGCGGCGCTTTGCCGACCGGCTTGACCGTTACGCCAGATCGAACAGCAGAATCTGGGCTTGGGTCTCGGCCTCGATGACGAGCGTGGACTCGTTCTCGACCGCCGCTCCGTCACCCTCCCGCATCTCGGTGCCGTTGAGGGCGATGATGCCGCGCGCCGCTTGCAACCATAGGCCGCGACCGCGCTCGGCCTGGTAAGCGGCACGTTCGCCGGGTTCGAGATCGGCGATGAAGAGACGTGCATCCTGGTGAA
>JASHUO010000590.1 GCA_030039975.1 Alphaproteobacteria bacterium | reverse complement strand
GGTCGCGGCAAGCGAGCGCCAATGCTGCCGCGGCGAGCGGCCAGGGACCCTCGCCCAAGCCGGCGAGGCCGGCAAGGAAAGTGTCGGCGCCGGATCGGTCATTGAACGGTGCTGCGCTCACTTGAGCGGCGTTACCTCGATGTCGGAACGCGGCGTCGGCGCGCCTTCAGGTGTGTCGCCGCTGGCAGCGGGGGCGGGCGCCGCTGCCGGCGGCGCCGCGTTCGGCGTTGCGGACGTGGGCGCCGGGTTGGCGCCGCTGGCGGCCACCGGCGTCTCGGGCTCGCCCGAGCGGATGCGGACATAGGAGACGACGCGGCGCACATTGGGGATGTTGCGCGCGTAATCGGTGACGCGGTTGAGCTCCTGCTGGCTGCGCGCCGTGCCGATGACGTAAACGACGCCGTCATTGGTCGTGACGGTGTAGTTGATCGACTTGATATATTTGTCGAAGACCAGGTCGTTGCGCAGCCGCGTCGAGATCACGGTGTCGCGCGCCTCGTCCATGAAATGCGTCGCCGGTCCGACGGAGATCTCGTCGTAGACCTCTTTGACGCCGTCGGCCTTCCAGGCAAGCTTCACCGCCTGCTGCCGCCACTCCTCCTGGGGTACGCGGCCGGTGATCAGGACGCGGCCGTTATAAACGGTGGCGTCGAGATCGTCCGGCAGCTGCTGATTGTACTTGCCCCAGGAATCGCGGATCACCGCACGGGTCGCCGAGTCCTTCACCTGCTGCTCGGGCGACAGCTCCTGGCCGAGAACGCCATAGCCGCCGGCGGCACCGGCGCCGGCGGCGGCAACGATGCAGCCGCCGAGCGTCGGCGCGGCGGCCAGCAAGGTGCCGGCAATGACAAGGGCGCGAAGGCGGGAAGGGACGTGCGACACGGCGTCTCTACTCCTGGCAGGGGGAGGACGAGGCTATTGTCGTTGAGCGAAGCGGCGACGCAAGGGTCGCTTTGTGGCGGAATGAAGGCAGGAGCGCGTTGTGCCGTCGCAGGTCCTGCGCTGGCGTGCCGGCCGGGGTGAACGGCCGAGCTAGGGGCGCGCGAGCGCGGGCGTCTCGAGCGCCAGATCGGCGATCACGGGATGATGGTCGCTGGCGAGCTCGGAAAGCGCGTGGTGCAGCACTTCGCCATGGAGAACCGTGATCTTGCGGCTTACGAAGATATGGTCGAGCCGCATCGCCGCGTCCTTGTCGGGCGAGCGCAGATCGGTCGGCACGGAATAGCGGCGACCGGCGGCGGGAATGGCATCGCGCAAGCCGCGTCGGGCCAGCAGCGGGAACACAGCGCGGCCGCTGGCGAGAAAGCGCGCCAGCGCCGCCTCCGGCTCGGGCGAGAAGCGGCGGAAGCCCTCGAGCAGCCGTGCTTCGTCGACCGCGTCTTCCGGGCTGACGCTGTTGAAATCGCCGCACAGCACCAGCGCGCCGTCGACGCCGTCGAGCAGCGCGGCGAAATCCGCCGCCTTGTGCCGCGGCGCACGCCCGGGATGCGGATGATAAGAGGCGATGGTGACCTCACCCTCCGGCAGCGCGATCCGGGCGCGCAGCCCGCCGCGGTTGTAAAGCCGCGTCTCCTCGGATGCGAGGACAGGGAACCGGCTCAACACGGCATTGCCCCATTCGCGGTCATAGAGCGCCGAGGCGACGTGCGGGTAGCCCAGCAGCGCGCCGTAATCGATGGTGACCCCCTCGAAGGCATCGCAGTAAAGCGCTTCATTTAAAACGACAATGTCAGGATGAAGCTCGGCGAAAATCTGCTGCGCCGCGGCGAGTCGCGTCCGGTCGATCGAGCGGCGCTCGGTTTCGTCGGCGCCGAGCGGCCGAAACCCTTCGAGGATGTTGTAGGTGAGGAGGCGAAAGGACAAGGGGGGCGTGTACAAGAGAGACCAGCGGCCAGAAATCGTCTTTTAGCGCGACCCGCCCTCGTTGCGCCAGGCATCGGCGAGATGGCGCGGCAGGCGGCCGGGCGTCACCAGCATAACATCATAGCGCAGCGCGAGCCGGGCCAGCTCCGGCCGCAGCGCCACGAAATGGTCGAGGGCGCGGGCGACGCGCCGGCGCTGGCGCGGGCCGACTGCCTCGGCGGCCAGCGACAGACTGTCGCGCGCCTTGACCTCGATGGCGGCGAGCACGCGGCCGCGCCGCGCAATGAGATCGACCTCGCCGGAGGGGACGCGAAAGCGCCGCGCCAGGATGCGCCAGCCGCGCAACCGCAGATGCCAGAGGCACAGCAGCTCCGCCCTGTGGCCGCGGCGGAAGGCGCGGCGTCTGGCGGCGCGGCTCATCCGCGCCCCGCCAGGGTCAGCGCCCGGGCATAGACTTCGCGGCGTGGCAGGCCGGTGGCGGCCGCCACGGCGGCGCTCGCATCCTTGATGCTCATCGAGGCGAGCGCGGTTTCGATCTGCCGGTCGAGCGCGGCGCCTTCCGGCGCCGCCTCCGCCACGGGCGGTCCCACGACGACCACCAGCTCGCCGCGCGGCGGACCTTCCTCGGCGTAGCGTGCGGCGAGCTCGGCCAGGCTGCCGCGCCGGACCTCCTCGAACAGCTTGGTAAGCTCGCGCGCCACCGCCGCCGGGCGCGGTCCGAGCACCGCCGCCATGTCGGCCAGCGCGGCGGCGAGGCGCGGCGCGCTCTCGAAGAAGACGAGCGAGGCTTTGATCTCCGCGAGCTCAGCAAGCGCCGTTCGCCGCGCCGCCGTTTTCGGCGGCAGGAACCCGGTAAAGAGAAAGCGGTCGCTCGGCAGCCCCGACAGCAGCAGCGCCGCAAGCGGCGCGGAGGGGCCTGGTACGGTGGTCACCGGCAAGCCCTCCTCCAGCGCCGCGCGTACCAGCTTGAACCCGGGGTCGGAAATGAGCGGCGTCCCCGCATCCGAGACCAGCGCCACGCTCTCGCCGCGCCGCAGCCGGTCGAGCAGCACGGGTCGCATCCGCTCGGCATTGTGCTCGTGATAGGACAGCAAGGGCCGTTCGATGCCGTGGCGCGCCAGCAGCTTCGCCGTGACGCGGGTGTCCTCGCAGGCGATGACATCGGCCGAGCTCAGCGTCTTCAGCGCCCGCAGCGTGATGTCCTCGGCATGGCCGATCGGCGTCGCCACGAGATAGAGCGCGGGAGCGATCTCGGCCGCCGGTTGCGGTTTACTTCCAGCGGGTGTGTGGCTAGGCTCACCGCGGGCTTTTCCGACGGAGGATGCGCGTGTTCGGCCGGTCTTGTCGGCGTGTTCTCGGCTGGCGCCTCGCCGCCGCGGCATTGCTCTTCCTCTCCGCGCTCGCGCTTCAGGCGTGCAAGACGTCGACCATACCGCCGGGACAGCCGCAAGCAAAGCCGGCGCCGAGCGTAGCGGTCCACCCGCCGGCGCCGGTGGCGCCCGCCGTGCCGCTTCCGGCGCCCCCCGAGGGGGCCGGCAAGACGCGCGTCGCGTTGCTGCTGCCGCTGTCGGGCCCCAACGCCGAGCTCGGCAGCGCCATGCTCGACGCGGCGCAAATGGCGCTCTTTGATGTCGCCGACAACGCGCTCGAGCTGATGCCGCATGATACGCAGGGCACGGCGCAAGGCGCCGCCGCCGCCGCGCAGGCGGCGCTCGGCGACGGCGCGAAGCTGATCATCGGACCGCTGCTCGCTGCCGAGGTCGAAGCGGTGAAGCCGGTGGCGCAAGGCGCCAATGTGCCGGTGCTGGCCTTCTCGACCTCAACCCAGCTTGCCGGCGGCGGCACCTACCTCATGGGCTTCCTGCCGCAACAGGAGATCACGCGCGTCATCGCCTACGCCCATGCCAAAGGTGCCAACAACTTTTCCGTGCTGGCGCCGCGTACACCCTATGGCGAGGTCGCTGTCTCGGCTCTGCGCGGCGCGGTCGCGGCGCAAAACGCTACGCTCGTCCGTATCGATTTCTACGATCCGGGAGCGCCGGATCTGACCCCGGCGGTGAAGAGCTTCGCGGCTCAGGTGCAGAATACGGATGCGGTGCTGCTCCCCGAAGGCGGCGCGCGGCTCAAAGGGCTGGCGCCGCTGCTGCCTTACAATGGCATCGATCCGGCCAAGGTGCATTTCCTCGGGACCGGCTTATGGGACGAGCCCGGCCTCGGCAGCGAGCCGGCGCTCGATGGCGGCTGGTATGCCGCGCCGCCGCCGGCGAACCGCGCCGATTTCGAGAAGCGCTTCGGCGATCTTTACCACCATCCGCCGCCGCGGCTGGCAACTCTCGCCTATGATGCGACCGCGCTTGCGGCCGTACTGGCCCATGGCCAGAACGGTCCCGATTTCTCCGCCGGAGCACTCACCAATCCCAGTGGTTTCGCCGGCGTCGACGGTATCTTCCGCCTCCGCCCCGACGGCCTCATCGAACGCGGTCTCGCCGTGCTCGAGGTCGAGCATGACGGCAGCAAGGTCATCGATCCGGCGCCGCAGACATTCCAGGCAGTGACCCAGTAGTCAGTTGTCAGTTGTCAGTTGTCAGTTCTCAGCGGCAGCGACTGAGAACTGACGACTGAGGACTCACTCTGCGCCGGTAGGCGCAGAGTGAAACACGAGCCACGGCCGGGCTGGCTCTCGGCGCTCAGCTCGCCGCCCATCAGGCGGCAGAGTTTGCGGCTCAAGGCGAGGCCAAGGCCGGTGCCGCCATATTTCGCGGCGATCGCCGGATCGGCCTGGGTGAAATTGGTGAAGAGCCGCGCCAGCATGTCGCGTTCGATGCCGATGCCGGTATCGCTGACAGCGATGCCAATCCAATCGCCGGCGGGCTGGCGCTCGCGCCGCGCGGTCAGCGTGATCCGACCATTCTCGGTGAACTTCGCGGCGTTGCTCAGCAGGTTGAGCAGCACTTGGCGCAGCTTGGGGGCATCGCCCAGGATGATGCCGCAATCGGCCGCGTGCTCGACTCTGAGCTCGTTCCGCTTCACGGCGACGAGCGGGCGCGAAGCCGCGGCGATATCCTCGACGAAGGCGGCAAGGTCGATCGGCCGCGCCGCTACCGCCATGCGGCCGGCCTCGATCTTGGAGAGATCGAGGACATCGTTGACCAGTGACAGAAGATGCTGCCCGGCGCCGTTGATGCGCTTCAAATCGGCGGCGTGCGCGGCATCGATGCTGCCGGCCTCGGCATCTTCGAGCAGCATCTCGCTATAGCCGATCACTGCGTTGAGCGGCGTGCGCAATTCGTGGCTCATGCGTGCGAGGAATTCGGATTTGGCGCTGCTCGCCAGCTCCGCCGCCTCGGTGGCGGCGGCGAGCTGCGCCGTGAGCTGCGTCAGCGTTCGCTGCGAGCGTGCCAGGTGATGGATGACGTGCTGGAGGTAAAGCAGCAATGGCAGCCCCACGATCGGGGCGACGATGACGGCGGTGATCGGCACCGCCCGTGGCGGGGCGCCGACCAGGATGTGCCAGACCACGAGGCTGAGGCCGACGGCGGCATTGACGACGAGGGTGAGCAGCCCCACGGTGGCTGCCGGATGCTCGAGCCAGCCGGGCTCGAGAAGCGCGTGCCCAAGCTTGCTCTGCTCGCCCGATCCACACATGGTCACGGCGGATCGCCTCGTCTTGCTGACCCTTTCGGGGCAATCTACGCCAAGCTGCGGAAATTGGCCTAAGTTTTCGCTAAAATTTGCGGCAAATCATCGCTAAGCAACGCCGCCAGAACAGCGTTGAGCCGCTGCCGGCCGGCCGCCGTCGCGCGCAAGCGCTCGCCATCGAGAACGACGAATCCGCCCTCGGTGAGATCGGCAAGCCGGGCGCTGTCGAGCGCGGTCTCGATCTCGCTGCCGGTCTCTGCGCGAAACCGCGCCCGGCCGACGCCTTCGGCGAGGCGGAGCCCCATCATCAGCAGCTCGCGGCGCTGCTCCGCCGGGTCGAGGGCGACGCGCTCCTGAAGGCCATGCCCGTCGCTCTCGACGGCGGCGAGCCAGGTCTCGGGCGCACGGTGGCGGCGTGTCGCGAAACGTGCGCCACCGAAAGTGAGCCGGCCATGCGCGCCAGGGCCGATGCCGGCGTAGTCCTGATAGCGCCAATAGGCGAGGTTGTGGCGGCTCTCGCCACCGCGGCGCGCGTGGTTGGAGATCTCGTAGGCGGGAAATCCGGCAGCCTCGAGCCGCGCTTGCGTCTCCTCGTAAAGCGCGCCGGCGAGATCATCGTCGGGCAGCGCGAAATCGCCGCGCTGAAACGCCGTCGCGAACGCCGTGCCGGGTTCGATGGTGAGCTGGTAGAGCGAGAGATGGTCGCCGGCCAGCGCCAGCGCCCGCTCCAGCTCGGCCTGCCATGCCGCCCGCGTCTGTTCCGGCCGGGCATAGATGAGATCGAAGGAGAAGCGTGAAAAATGCCGGCGTGCCAGCTCGATCGCGGCGAGCGCCTCGGCCGCGTCGTGGCCGCGGCCGAGAAAGCGCAGCGCGCGATCGTCCAGGGCTTGCACCCCCAGCGACAGCCGATTGACGCCGGCCTGGGCGAGCGCGCGAAAGCGTCCGGCTTCGACCGAGGTGGGGTTGGCTTCGAGCGTGATCTCGATCTCGTCGGCAAACCGCCAGCGCTCGCCGGCGCGGGCGATCAGCGCCGCCACCGTCTCGGGCTCCATCAGGGAGGGCGTGCCGCCGCCGAAGAAGATCGAGCCGAGACGGCGCCCCGCGGTTTCACGCGCCGCATCCTCGAGTTCGGCCAAGAGCGCGCTGCGCCAGCGCCGCTGCTCGATCCGGTCGCGCACATGGCTGTTGAAGTCGCAATAGGGGCATTTCGACTTGCAGAACGGCCAGTGGATGTAAAGCGCGAGCTCGGCCAAGCCTGCTCACCGCGCGAACAGGACGGCCG
>JASHUO010000589.1 GCA_030039975.1 Alphaproteobacteria bacterium | reverse complement strand
AGGCCTACGCGCCCCTGGCGCAGGCTCGTGCGTGTCATGTGCGACGCGCGGGCTTCACGTCTTTCACCATGTGAGAGAACCGGCAGCCGGTCCTGTCGCTGTGCGGCCGGCGTTGCGACGAACCGACCTCAATATTGCCCCGCCCTCTCCTTCTCTTCGACACTATTCTCCCCGAGGATCAATCGGCTTCCGATAGCGCATTTGGACTTTCATGGCTGAACCATCGAAGGGACGACGCCTCGCCGCGTCGGTTTTCCTTGCCCTCTTGAGCTGGTGCTTGATCGGCGTGCTGCAGCCGGCGGCGGCGCAGATCGACAGCGGCGTTTCCGCGCAGATCCACAACGAGCTGCGGCAGCTTGGCAAGACATTGCGGGTCGATCGCATGTCGCCCGACGAGCTCAGTGCGGCGATGGACAGGGTGATGGCGCTGCGCAGCCGCGCCGGGCAGTGCCGGCAGGCCGCCGATGCCGCGCTCTCCCAGGCGCAGCAGGCGGAGGCGGCGCTCGGCAAGCCGCAGGACCATGAGAATCCCGAGCTCGCCAAAACGCGGCAGTCGATCGAGACCTACACGGGCAAGGCGGCGAACAGCCTGGCCGAATGCCGGCTCGACCTGGTCATCGCCGACATGCTCGCCTCGCGCATCGATGAGAGTCAAAAGACCGAGCTCGCGCGCCATCTGACGGAGAGCGGCGAGAATCTGTTCGCGCTCGCCGAAGAAAACTTGGCCAATCCTGGGCCATGGGTCACGGCGGTGGTCGGCTTCGTGGCCGATGCGCCCAGTCGCTGGGCGTTGCTGCGGGTGAGCGCGCTCCTGCTTGGCGCAGCGGCCGCGGGAGCCTTGCTCGGCCGCTGGGTGAGCCGGCAGCTGCACTGGCGGACGCGGCCGCTTCCCGCCGCGCGCTTCACCGCCCAAGTGAAACATGCCTTCGCCGGCTGCTTTGCGCGTTATGCAACGCCATGGGCGGCGGCGAGCGCCGTTGCCGGAACCTTTTGGGCCGGCCCCGCCGCGGCCGGCACCGTCGCTGCCGCGGCAGTGGGGGCGTCGGGCTTCATGACGGCAAAGATCGTACTTTATAGCCTGCTCGCGCCGCCCGCGCCGGCGCAGCAGGTCACCGGGCTGCCCGACCCGCTCGCGCGCTCCTTTGCGCGGCGCCTCAGCGTGCTGGCGGCGGTGATGGTACTGGGCCTGGTGCTGCGCCCTGAGGAGGACGCGCTCCCCGCCTACGCCTTCGATTTCGGCCGAGCGATTTTCGTGACCGTGCTGGTGGTGAATCTCGGCTGGCTCACTTGGCTCGTCGGCCAAGTGCCGCGTTTCCAGCAGACGGGGCGCCTGCTGCGCCTCGCTCTCCTCGCCGGCCTTGGCATCATCGTCGCCGCGGAGTGGCTCGGATATCGCAATCTCTCGGGCTATCTCTTGCAAGGGCTGTTGGGGAGCCTCGCCATCGGCGCCGGCCTCTGGCTCGCCAATGCTGTCGTCAATGAGATCTGCGCCGGCCTCGACGGCACGCGCCCGGGCTGGACGGCGCAGCTGCGCCGCAGCATCGGCCTGGCTGCCCATGAAGGCTTCCCCGGCCTGGTGTGGCTGCGGCTGCTGACCGTCGCCGTGCTGGCGATCGGCG
Source organism: Alphaproteobacteria bacterium (assembly GCA_030039975.1). GTDB lineage: Bacteria > Pseudomonadota > Alphaproteobacteria > ATCC43930 > CGMCC-115725 > DAHUYF01. Next base: position 3,501 of record JASHUO010000589.1, on the reverse strand, counting down.
CGGGACTGCTGCTGCTCCACGCCTGGGGATTGTCCAACGCGGGGACGACACTCATCCTGGGCTATCTCCTCGACGGCGTCGCCATCGGCGATATGCGTTTCGTTCCCGTCAAGGTGCTGACCGGCGTCATCATCTTCGCGGCACTCCTCGGCGCCACGCGCTGGCTCAAGAATTGGGCCGAGACGAAATGGCTCGCGCGCAGCCATATGGATCGCGGCGCCAAGGACACGGCGGTCGCGATGGTAGGATATGCCGGCTTCGTGCTGGCCGCCCTCACCGGTCTCTCCGCCTCCGGGGTCAGCCTCGCCAACCTCGCCATCATCGCCAGCGCGCTGTCGGTGGGCATCGGCTTCGGCCTGCAGAACATCGTCAGCAATTTCGTCGCCGGGCTCATCCTGCTGTTCGAGCGGCCGATCAAGACCGGCGACTGGGTGGTCGTCGGCAGCACCGAGGGCTATGTCAAGCGCATCCGCGTGCGCGCGACCGAAATCCGCACCTTCGAGCAATCCGACGTCACGGTGCCGAATTCCGATCTGATCACCGGGCATGTCAAGAACTGGACGCTCCGCGACCATCTCGGGCAAGCCGTCGTGCCGATCGCCGTGCCGCATGGCTCAGACACCGAGCTCATCCGCCGCCTCCTGCTCGACATCGCGCGCTCACATCCCGGCATCATCGCCGACAGCAAGCACGATCCCATCAAGGTGCTCTTCCGCAGCTTCGGCGATACGACCCTGAACTTCGAGCTGCATTTCATCGTCTGCAACGTGGAAGAGCGCCTCGACGTCATCAGCGACGTCAATTTCGCGATCGACAAGGCGTTCCGCGAGCACGGGCTCGAGCACGGGCTAAAGCAAGCGATCGCTTAGACCGAAGGACCATTCTCCGCCGGCAGCCGGCCCGCTACCTCAATCCACCGCGCCGCTGCGATCGGGCTGCGGGTCAGGCCTCTGCACGCGTGTTTCCGCTTCGGCGCGCAGCCGGTCGATGATGCGCCGCCGGTAATCGGGATCGACGATCACCCGATCAAGATCGATACCATCGGCTCTCGGCTCTACACCAAATTTCGTCACCGCCATCGGCCCCTCCGGCTGCGGCGCTAGAATTGCCGAGTTGCGGGTCCGCTTCCCAATGAAATCGGAAGTTCTATTATGGCAGTTTGGGGACAAGCCTGTTGATATCTTCCCTGAGCGTTCAGGTACCCGGCGACGGCGCGCCGAGTGATCAAAGGCTTAGGAGCAAACCCGCGACAGGACGTCGCAGCTCGGGAGGCCGGCCGCGGCGATCGGCGCCACTTCCGAACGACAGAACACTCGGCCGCGACGCAAGTTTGACTCGGCCGCTGCGGCCGGCAACAAATAGCGGGACCCGACCCGCTGAGCGAAGGACCTCCCATGCTGCGTGGCAACTCGGCTGCAAGCCGCGATATCGCGTTCCATCTCCATCCCTACACCCATCTCAAGAAGCATGAGAGCGAGGGACCGCTCGTCATCACCGAGGGCAAGGGCATCTATGTCTATGACGAGAACGGCAAGGAATATATCGAGGGTCTCGCCGGTCTCTGGTGCACCTCGCTCGGCTTCGGCGAGGAGCGGCTGGCCCAGGCAGCGGCGCGGCAGATGCAGAAGCTGCCCTTCTATCACATCTTCAATCACAAGACGCACGATGTGGCGGCCGAGCTGGCGGAGCGGCTCATCGGCTTGATGCCGGTGAAGATGTCGAAGGTCTTCTTCAACAATTCCGGCTCGGAGGCCAATGACAGCGCGGTCAAGATGGTCTGGTACTACAACAATGCGCGCGGGCGCCACCGCAAGAAGAAGATCATTTCGCGCCTGAAAGGATATCACGGCGTCACCGTCGCCGCGGCGAGCCTCACCGGCCTTGCCAACAACCATCGCGATTTCGACCTGCCGATCGCCAACATCCGGCATGCCGACTGCCCCCACCACTACCGCTTCGCCAAGCCCGGCGAGAGCGAGGAGGCGTTCGCGACGCGGCTCGCCGAAAGCCTCGAGGCGCAGATTCTGCGCGAGGACCCCGAGACGGTCGCGGCCTTCATCGCCGAGCCGGTGATGGGCGCGGGTGGAGTCATCGTCCCGCCCCGCACCTATTTCGAGAAGATCCAGCAGGTGCTGCGGAAATACGACGTGCTGCTGATCGCCGACGAGGTCATCTGCGGCTTCGGCCGCACCGGCGCCATGTTCGGCACCGAGACGTTCGGCTTGAAGCCCGACATCATGACCATGGCCAAGGCGCTCTCCTCCGCCTATCTGCCGATCTCGGCGACGGTGATCAGCGACGAGCTCTATCAGGCCTTCGTCGCGCAAAGCGAGAAGATCGGCGTGTTCGCCCATGGCTTCACCTATTCCGCTCATCCCGTCTGCTGCGCCGTCGCGCTGGAGACGCTGCGCATCTATGAGGAGCGTGACATCCTCAGCCATATCCGCCAGGTAGCGCCGCGCTTCCTCGATGGGCTCCGGCGCTTTGCCGATCATCCGCTCGTCGGCGAGGTGCGCGGTGTCGGGCTCCTGGCCGGGGTCGAGCTGGTCAAGGACAAGGCGAGCAAGGCGCCGTTCGATCCCAAGGCCGGCGTGGGCACCCTCTTTGCAGCGCGTGCGCAGGAGCACGGCCTCATCCTCCGCGCCATGGTCGACACGGTGGCGCTCTGCCCGCCCCTCATCATCACCGCCGACGAGACCGACGAGATGCTGCGCCGCTTCGGCAAAGCGCTCGACGAGACCGCGGCGGCATTGAATCGGGCCGGGCTCGCTTCGGTGGCTTAGTCGCCAGACCTGCCCGGGATTCTGCGTATTGCCGCCGCGCGGATGCGGGCTATTCTGCCCTGCCCCTCAGCGGGGGGATAGAGGACACGATGGACTACGAGACCTTCTTCAAGACCCGGCTCGACGGGTTGCGCGCCGAGGGGCGCTATCGCGTTTTCGCCGATCTGGAGCGCCGCGCCGGCGCGTTTCCGCGCGCCTTCAACCACGACCTTGGCGAAGAGGTCACGGTCTGGTGCTCCAACGACTATCTCGGCATGGGCCAGCATCCCGCCGTGCTGGCGGCGATGCATGAGGCGATCGACCGCACCGGCGCCGGCGCCGGCGGCACCCGCAACATCTCCGGCACGACGCATTACCATGTCGTGCTCGAGCGCGAGCTGGCGGCGCTCCATGGCAAGGAGGCGGCGCTCGCCTTCACCTCGGGCTATGTCGCCAATGAAACGGCGCTCTCCACCCTGGCGCGCGAGATCCCGCGCTGCATTGTCTTCTCCGATGCGCTGAACCACGCCTCGATGATCCAGGGCATCCGCCACAGCGGCGCGGAGAAGCATGTCTTCGCCCATAACGCTCCGGCCGATCTCGAGCGCCGCTTGCGCACGGCCGATCCGAGCCGGCCGAAGCTCGTCGCCTTCGAGAGCGTCTATTCCATGGATGGCGACATTGCGCCGATCGCGGAGCTCTGCGACGTCGCCGAGCGCTATGGCGCCATGACCTATCT
>JASHUO010000588.1 GCA_030039975.1 Alphaproteobacteria bacterium | reverse complement strand
GTGCCGCCCATCGAGGCGATGTGGCATCCATCCCGGACATTGCCGCCGACATCGGCGAGATCCATCAGCAAGGCCGCCCGGCCGTAGCTCGCCGCCTTGTCGAACGCGCCGACCTCGAGGGCGATGATGGCTTCGATGCAGGAGGAAAGCGACGAGTCTCCCGTGGTGAGCGGATCATAGAATTCGAAGTTCCGCCGCTTCGCCTCCGTCGTGAATTCATGGCCGAGCAGGAACATCGCCAGAATGACGTCGGCCTGCTTGATCACTTGAGCGCGGTAGATGTTGAGCGGGTGATAGAACAGCAGCAGCGGATATTTGTCTGCCGGGGTGTTTTCGAAATCCCACCGTTCCCGATCGAGGAAGCTGTCGTCCTGCGGATAGATTCCGGTCGCCTTGTCGAAGGGTACGTACATGGTGTCGGCCGCCCGCGCCCAGGTCTTCACTTCCTCCGGCTCGAGGCCGGTCTTGCGGATCAGGGCTTGCAGGGCTTCCGGATGCCGGCTTTTGAGGGCCGCGACCGTTTCCGCCGCATAGCGCAGATTCTCGCGCGCCATCAGGTTCGTGTAGGTGTTGTTGTTGACGACCGTGTTGTATTCGTCCGGCCCGGTCACGCCGTTGATGCAGAATTTGCCGCCCTTCCGCTCGGAGAAGAATCCCAGATCGCACCACAAGCGCGCGGTTTCCACCAGCATCTCGGCCCCGCATTCGAGCAGGAAGTCGTGGTCGCCGGTGACGGTGACATATTTGCGCAAGGCATAGGCGATGTCGGCGTTGATGTGATACTGCGCGGTGCCGGCCGCGTAATACGCCGAGGCTTCCTCGCCGTTGATGGTGCGCCACGGAAACAACGCGCCGCGGTGATCGAGCTCGCGGGCGCGGGCTCGCGCCTGGTCCAGCATCCCATAGCGGAAGCGCAGCAGGTTCTTGGCGACGTGCGGCGATGTGTAGATCAGGAACGGCAGCAGATAGATCTCGCAATCCCAGAAATACTGCCCCTCATAGGCTTGCCCCGTCAGCCCCTTGGCGGGGATGCCGCCGCCTTCGGCTCTGGCCGAGGCTTGCAGGATGTGGAACAGATTGACGCGAATCGCCTGCTGGGTTTCGAGCGTCGTAAGCCTTATCGCAGCTTCCCTGATGTTGCTGACGCGCACATCGCTTCGCCGCCAAAAGGCGTCCAGATAGTCGGCCTGCTCGGCGAGCAGCGCGGGAAAGCCTTGACCCATGGCTCTGTCCAAGGACCATCCCACGCGACGACACAGCTCTTCGGGCGCGTCGGTCGCGGCGGAATGGTAAGCCATGTACTTGGTGAGCCGGATGGGGCGTCGCGGCTGCGCCGCCAGCGAGAACACGACTTGACCGAAATTCTCCGTGTGGCTGGCCTGGGCGGCGTGAAGATCCGCGCCATCGAGCTGATGGTCGATGCCGCAACCCAGGATCATCCGTGTTCGCTCGGTTCCATGCGCCAGGACGATGCGGCGTTCGCGCGCGAAGCCGGCACGGGGATGGAGCACCTCGCCGGAAAACATCCTAGCCTGACGCGGGTCGGTTTCCGCCTTTCGGTTGCGGGGCTGCCGGCAGATTATTTCCGACGAGATCACCAGGGTGGCCTCTGAATTCAGCAGCGTCACTTCATACGCGATCGCCGCCACATGGCGCTGCGCAAAGGAAATAAGGCGACGCGACGTTAGATGAACGAGCTTGCCCGACGGAGTCTCCCAAAGCAGGTCGCGATCGAGGGTGCCGGCCTTCATGTTCAGGCGCCGGTCATAATTCCGTAAAATGGCGCGTCCCAGCTCGAAGGGTTCGTCATCCACGAACAGGCGGATGATCTTGCTGTCCGTCACGTTCAGCATGGTCTGGCCGGTCCGCGCGAAGCCATAGGCTTCTTCGCTGTAAACGATCGGCCAGGATTCGTAGAAGCCGTTGACGAATGTACCGTTCTGCTCGCTGGGCACGCCCTCTTCATGCGCCCCGCGCATGCCCAGATAGCCGTTCCCCAGGGCGAGAATGGCTTCCATATGTGCGACGAATTCCGGCCGAAAGGCGGCTTCGATCAAATTCCACTCGTCGGGCGTGTAGTCTTCGACGGGCGGCTTGAGGCGTTCATGGTGAAGCATGCGGCGCGCCTTATCGCATGGCTTCCGAAGGCTTGGGCAGCAGCTCGGCCAGATCTTTGACGACGAGATGCGCCCCTTGCGCCTTCAGCTCTTCCGCATTGTCCTTCCGGGCGACACCGATCACGAGCGCGAAGCCGCCGCGCGCGCCGGCGCGCACGCCGGAGAGGGCATCCTCGATCACGACCGCGCGGTCCGGCGGGACGCCAAGCATTTCCGCCGCCTGCAGAAAAGAATCCGGCGCCGGCTTCCCGGAAAGGCCGTGCTCGACGAGCACGTTTTCGTCGACGCAGACGTCGAAGAGATCCGCGACTTTTGCCGCGTGCAGGACCGCATCAGCGTTACGGCTGGAGGTCACGACCGCCGATTTGATCCCCATTCGCCGCACATATCCAAGAAAGGCGACCGTGCCGGGATAAGCCTTGGCGCCGGCCGATGCGATCCGCTCGTTGAACAATTGGTTTTCCCGATTGCCGAGGCCACAGACGGTCGCCTCGGTCGCGGGATCTTCCGGCGTCCCCTCGGGCAGGACGATGCCACGGGATTTGAGGAAGTCGGCGACGCCCTCGTATCTCGGCTTGCCATCGACATGGAGCTTATAGTCGGTGTTGAGGTCGAAAGGTTGGAAAGCGGCAGCGTTCTGTGCGGTTCGCTTCTCCAGATATTCGTCGAACAATCGCTTCCAGCACTCGGCGTGGATGCTGGCGGTATCGGTGACCACGCCGTCCATGTCGAGGAGAACGGCGCCATACCGATCGCGGGTGATGAAACGGGCCATGAACTACCTCGGTTCCTGGCGCGCGGAGCGCGCGCTGTTCCGGCAACCGGCTTGGCTGCGGGCGCGGGCGCATCTCGTGGATATTATTTATTTGCGCGAGGGCGAGGGTCGGCAATCGGTGAAACTCCCTAGAGCGCGGCGCCGTTCGCAGTAGAAATTTCGCCAGTACCTAAGTCCGTTCCGCGTTCGTGGCGAGGTGCCGGAACGCCCTGCTCCGGCGCTGCGCCAGGAACTGGATCTGCTCGATCCCGCCCTCGAAAAGCTGTATGCCTTTCCCGAAGACGTGGCGCGAGCGCGTGTCGCGGATTCGCAGGGTTTGGGAGTAGCCTCGCTGGCCCGCCGCAATCGACAACGTCCGAACCGATGGGGGCAGTGGTGAGCGTGTTCGCGATCCGGCATGGCGAGACCGAGTGGAGCCTGAGCGGCCAGCATACGGGGACGACAGACATCCCGCTGACCGCGAACGGGCGTCGCGTCGCAGAGCGGCTCCGGCCGGTCCTGGCCAGACAGGCATTCGCGCTCGTTCTCGTCAGCCCGATGCAGCGCGCGCGAGAAACTTGCGAGCTGGCGGGTCTCGGCAACGTCGCCGTTGTCGATACCGACCTCGGCGAGTGGAACTACGGCGAGTACGAAGGGCTGACGCCCGAGCAGATTCGCGCGACCTCGCCGGGCTGGCTGATCTTTCGCGACGGGTGCCCCGGCGGCGAGACACCGGAACAGGTCGGTGCGCGGGCGGACCGGGCAATCGCGCGGGCACGGGCGGTCGAGGGTCACGTCGCGCTGTTTGCGCACGGACATCTGTTGCGCGTGCTCGTCGCGCGGTGGCTCGGCCTGCCGGCCGGCGCCGGGCAGCACTTTCTGCTGGATACCG
>JASHUO010000587.1 GCA_030039975.1 Alphaproteobacteria bacterium | reverse complement strand
AGCAGCGCAATTACGGCCGCATCGTCAACATCGCCTCGATCGCCGGCAAAGAGGGCAATCCCAACGCGTCGGCCTATTCCGCTGCCAAGGCAGGCGTCATCGCCTTGACCAAGTCGCTCGGCAAGGAGCTGGCCGCGACCAATATCCGCGTCAATTGCGTCACGCCCGCCGCGGTCAAGACCGACATGTTCGGGCAGATGACGCAGCAGCATATCGACTACATGCTGTCGAAGATCCCGATGGGGCGCTTCGGCACGGTCGACGAGATCGCGGCGATGATCGCCTGGCTCGCTTCGGAGGAATGCTCCTTCAGCACCGGCGGTGTTTTCGATCTCTCCGGCGGCCGCGCGACTTACTGATTCCCCGACCGTCGCGCGCGGCAACTACGGATTGACGGGCACCGCCGCTCGGTGAGAATCGCTGCATGCGCTATGCTCCCCTTCCCCTCCTCTGCGCGCTCGTCGCCGGTTGCGCGCCGGCCAGCACCTATCGGCCCCAGGTCGACCTCACCGGCGTCAGTCGGGCGCGCTTCGAGCTCGATCTCAGCGACTGCAAGAAGGTCGCCGAGCGCGACCGCTACGCCCCGGTGCTGGTGGGAGTGCTCGTCGGCGCGAGCCTCGGCACCGCCGGCGCCGCGGCCATGGCCGGCGTCGCCAGCACCGGCAATGTCGGCCTCGCCGAGAGCTATGGCGCCATCATCGGCGCCGTCGGCGGCACCGCCTTCGGCGCCAGCCAGGTGCGCGCCCCGGACGGCGAGGACGAGAACCGCTTCGTTGACGCGTGCCTGCGCAACAACGGCTACAAGCTGCTCGACTGAGCCCTTCGCCGCTCAGCCCGTGAAGGCACACAGAAACGCGCGTCTTCGCGGACATTGTGCGGCTCTAATATGGCCCCCCGCTTTTCGCGGGGGCGACGAATTCTAAAGCAAAATCAAATTATTCCGTCATTCCCGCGAAAGCGGGAATCCACGCGGTGTCGAAGCGTCACCTTCGTCGAGATCGAAGTCCCCTTCCCCGCTCAGCCTCGCCCGAGCCGGGCGGCGCGGCGCGCCTTTTCCTCGATACCGGCCCAGTCGCCGGCGGCGATCGCATCGGCCGGCGCCATCCAGGCGCCGCCAACCATCGCCACGTTGGGCAGCTCCAGGAAATCCGCGGCATTGCCGTCATTGAGCCCGCCCGTCGGACAGAACGCAATGCCGGGAAAGACCGGCGCCAGCTGGCGCAGCGCCTCGGTGCCGCCCGAGGCGATGGCGGGAAAGAATTTGAGCAGCGAGAAGCCATGCTCCCGCGCCGCGATGATCTCCGACGACGTGACCGCGCCGGGAATGTAGGGCAGTTCGCAGGCAAGACCGGCGGCGACGAGATCTTGTGTCAGCCCCGGGCTCACCAGGAAGCGCGCTCCCGCTTCCGCCGCGCGCGTCACATCGGCAGGGGTGAGCACGGTGCCGGCGCCCACCACCATGTCGGGCAGTTCGCGTGCGATCGCGGTGATCGCCGCCAGCGACTCGGGCGTGCGCAACGTCACCTCGACGAGACGCAGGCCGGCGCGCAGCAGCGCCTTGCCGAGCGGCACCGCATCCGCTGCGCGCGCCACGGTGACCACGGGAATGACGGTGGTCCGCTGAAAGATCTCGTGCATGTCGGCTCCTTCCGCCTTGACGCCGCCCGGCGGAGCGGGCAACGGAGAGAGTAGAGCAAAGCCGGCGCGCGGCAAGAGGACAGGATGAAGCGAGTAGCGTCCATCGGCGAATGCATGATCGAGCTGCGGCATCGCGACGCTGCCCTGCTCGAGCTCGGCTTCGCCGGCGACAGCTTCAACACGGCTCTCTACCTCGCCCGCCTCAGCGCCGGACTCGCCGTCGATTACGTCACCGCGCTCGGTGACGACCCCTATAGCGAGGCGATGCTCGACTCCTGGCGCGCGGAGGGGATCGGCACTGACGCCGTCACCCGCCTGCCGGGAAAATTACCCGGCCTCTATCTCATCCGCACCGCGGCCGATGGCGAGCGGCGCTTCTTCTACTACCGCTCCGCCGCCGCGGCGCGCGAGCTGTTTCGCGACGCCGAAGCGTCGATCCTGCGCCGGCTCCACCAGTACGACGTGCTCTACTTCACCGCCATAACACTGTCGATCCTGGCGCCCGAAGCGCGCGAGCGCTTGCGTGCCGTTCTCGCGGCGGCGCGGGCGGCGGGCCGGCTCGTCGTCTTCGACAGCAATTATCGGCCGGCGGGCTGGCCCGATCGCGCCACCGCGCAGGCGGCGATCGAGCCCTTTCTCGATGTCATCGGCATGGCGTTGCCGACCTTCGAGGACGAGCAGGCGCTCTGGGGCGATACGGTCCCACACGAGACGCGCGCACGCTACAGCACGCACGGGGTCGAGGTCTGCGTCAAGCGCGGCGCCGAAGGCTGCGATCTCGGCAGCGGCGCGCATGTGCCCGTGCCGGTGCCGATCGCACCCATCGACACCACCGCCGCGGGCGATGCCTTCAACGCCGCCTATCTCAGCGCGCGCCTCGCCGGCGCTGCACCCGCCGAGGCGGCGCTCGCCGGGCATTGCCTGGCCGGTGTTGTGATACAGTATCGCGGCGCGATCATTCCGCGCGCCGCCATGCCGTCGATCGTTCTCTGAGGACTCGCTGATGGACCTCTATCACGCCTGGTTCAACTTGAAGCCCGGCACCAGCGATACCGGCTTCAGCGACAAGCTCGCCTCGTATCTGGGCCATCTTCGCGACGAGGGACTCATCGAGGGCTGGCGCCTGACG
>JASHUO010000586.1 GCA_030039975.1 Alphaproteobacteria bacterium | reverse complement strand
ATGGACGAAGCGGCGCACCCCGGCGGCGCCGTCCACTTCCGCTGCTTCGTAGAGTTCCTGCGGGATCGCCATTCGCCCGGCCAGCAGGATCACAGTCCAGAACGGCATCCATTTCCAGATATGCGATGCGATGGCCGAGCCGAGCGCGAGCCAGCGCGAGGTCTCGATCCAGCCCGGACCGTCGATGTGGAAGACGTCCCAGAGGAAGTTGTTGAGGAGACCCCACTGCCCGTTCAGCATCCAATGGATCGAGATGAAGGCGGGGAGCGCAGGCACCGCCCAGGGCAGCACATAGATCAGCAGCAACGCCTTCACCCACCAGCCGCGCCGCATGAAGAAGCCCGACAGCAGCAGCGCGCCGAACATTTTGAGGTTCACCGCGACCCCGACAAAGATCACCGTGTTGACCACTGTGCTCTGGTAGATCGGATCGGAGAAGAGCTCGGCATAGAGGCTCGGCCGGTGTCCGAGCCAGAGCCCGTATAGGACGGGATAGACGACGAAGGCGAGGAAGAGGGCTGCATAGGGGACGACAAAGGCGACAGCCCAGGTGTGCTCCGAACCGTGGAGCCCGCCGCGCCACGCGCGCCGCTTCGTTCTTGCGGTCGGAAAGACTCGGGCGGGAAGGGCCTTTGCCGTGCTGATCACCTGGGCACCGTTCATGATCGTCTCTCAGTCCTGCTCAGCTTTGCGCAATGGGATACTTCGCGAGCACGTTGCCGATCTGTTTCAGCGCATATTCGGCTGACGCTTCCGGGGACTTGCCGTTGCGGACGACGTCGGCGACGGCCGACCCCCAGATCTGCTGCGCGTTGGCCTCGGCATAGCCCGGATTGAACACGGGATAGTTTGGCACGGTCGGGCTCAGTATGGCCTCGCGCGCATAGGTCGAGCGGTGCGGGTCCTTTGGGTCGAGCCAGAAGGGATCGGACTTCACCAGCTCCGGCATCGGCGGCAGCCAGCGGCCGAGTCCCGACTTCAGGTACTCGTTCACCACCTTGGGCTGGATGATGTATTTGATGAAGTCCTTGGCGACCTCGACGTTTTGGGCGCCCTTCGGGATGAAGGCGCCACCGACCCCAAGCTGCGCCGGGACGGGCTTACCCGCATTGTCGAGCGGTAGTGGCATGGTCACGATGTCGTCGTATTCCGCCTTGTTGTGGTAGAGCGCGACCTCGGTCGAGATCGTGCCGTCGAGATCCATGACGATCTGCTTGGCATGGAAGGCGTTGTTGTCGTCGGCGTCGTTCCAGCTCAGCGCGCCGGGCGGGACATAGCCGTCCTTGTAGGCGGTAGTGATGTAGGTCAGCGCCTTGACCACCGCTTCTTTGACCTGGGGATCGTCGAGATGCGGCACGCCGTCCTTGGTGACGATGCCGTTGCCGCCGTAAGCGATTAGGAAATGATGGAACGTGTTGTTGCCGTCAGCGGGGCCGACGGTAGTCGGCTGCAGCCCGAGGGAATAGACGCCGCGCATGCTCTCGCGCAGCTTCCCCTGCATCGGCTTGAAGAAGTCCCAGAAGGCGTCCCAGGTCTTGGGCGCGTCCGACATCTTGTAGCCGGCCTTCTCGACCAGCGAGTTCCAGATATGGAACGGCAGCACCGCCGCCTTGCAGGGGGCGTAATAGTAGCTGCGCTTCTTCGTCGTACTGTTGTAGTACTGCGCCGCTAGCAGCGCCGTAGGATGGTATTGCGCCTTCTGCGTCTCGACGACGTCGGTCAGATCGATTAACTTGTCGTGCCAGGCGTTCTGCGGGACGACCGCGGCGTCGGCGATGTCGTGGTTCATGACATCGGGAACATCGCCGCTGGTCAGCGCCGAGACGATCTTCTGCATCAACGGCGCAAATGGGACGAGGCTGTAGTCGATCTTGTTGCCGCTGGCCTTCTCGTAATCGGCGACCAGTGTGGTGAAGGCTGCATCCTCCTCGGGGACGAAGCCCTGGTTCCACCACACGGTGGCGCTCTTGGCTTGCGCGTTGGAGATGTAGGGGCGCGCCAGCGTTCCAGCCGCGGCTATGCCCAGTGATGCGCGCAGCACCGAGCGCCTGCTCAACTTGCTCATAGACATCCTCCCTCGTCTTCCGCTGCTGCCACGCCCTTGAGGGCAGGCCGCGGTTTCGTTCCATCGCGAAGCAAACACCCGTCACCAAGGCCCTAATTCACTTCTGCGCGACGCCGTCCCTTCGGCGATGGGGATCGCCGGGACGGTTCTTCCGCGCTTGCTCCAACGGCCCCGATGCGTCCGCTCGCCGATGAGCGAACCCGCCGCGGCCACCGCTGCTGCCGTGGCAAAGACCTCCGATTGCCGGAACGCTCCCGAATCAAGAGCGTTGCGGCAAGTGTATAGTCGTCATGCGAAATTGTCGCTGGTAATTTCGGGCAGCATTCTTGCCGCAATGGCGGCGATGCCAGTGGCGCTGGGGCTAATCGGAGCGCTTTCGCGGTTGCTGGCGCAACCGCTGACGCCGCCACGGACGAACGCCTGCGGCGCTCGCCTAGGGGTGCGGCTTTCGCGGTTGCTGGCGCAACCGCTGACGCCAAGGCGGACGAACGCCTGCGGCGTTCGCCTAGGGCTAGGCCAGCCGCTCCTCGGGGCCGATGAGGTGCTGCGGCGCGCCGCCTTCGAAGACGCGCCGGCAATTGGCCACCGCCCGGCGCAGCGCGACGTCGCGCCAGCCGCGCACCGAGGCCGAGTTGTGCGGCGAGGCGACGACGTTGGGAAGCTCGAGGAAGGGCTGCTCCATGCGGAACGCGCCGTGGCGCACCGGCTCGATCCACCAGGCATCGAGACAGGCGGTGAAGCGCGGATGGGCAACGAGGTGATGGTAGAGCGCCGCCTCGTCGATGATCTCGCCGCGCGCGAGATTGACCAGGATGGCATCAGCCTTCATCAGCGACAGCTCGCGCGTCCCGATCAGCCGGAGCGTGTCGCGCGTCAGCGGCGTGCTGATGACGAGAACGTCCGACGCGGCGAGCAGCGTGTCGAGCTGATCGGCCGTGCCGATCCAATCCGCCGGCTCGGCGCTGCTGCCGCGGCGGTTGACGGCGTGGATGCGCATGCCGAGACAGCGCATCAGCCGCGCCGTCGCCACGCCGATGCCGCCGAAGCCGAAAATGCCGCAGACGCCGCCGGCCAGCATGCGGGTGGGCGTGAACTGGTTGAACTCGCCGCGGGCGAGATTGGCCTGCTCGACGAGGAGCCGCTTGGCCGCGGCCAGCGCCATGGCGAGCGCATGCTCGGCCATCGGCTCGGCAAAGGCGCCGCGATTGCTCGCCACCGGCAGGCCGGGGGGAAACTCCTTGAGCGGGACGAAATCGACCCCGGCGGAGAGGAATTGCACCAGCCGGGCCTTGCCGATGAGGGCCAGCTCGCCGGGCCGCAGCTCACGCCCGGTGTTGCGGGCCAAGAGCGCATCGGCCTCGGCGAGCGCCGTGGCGCGCGCCGCCGGGTCGAGATCGGCGAGGAAAACCGCATCGGCGGTGCCGCCCAGCGCGTCGACGACGCTGGCGCGGCCGGCCGCGTCGATCTCGAAGGTGACCAGCAGCTTGGGCCGGCGCGCAGCGCCCGTCACTCGAGCCCCTCGCGCAACAGCGTCAGCGCGGCGGCGGCGAAGCTCACCATGTTGGCGCGGCGATCGGCGCTGCCGGTCTCGAGCGTCAGCGACCGCTCCTTGGGGCCGGCGATGGCCAGGCAGCTATGCCCGGCAGCATCGCCATAGCGGTTTCCGGTGGGTCCCGCCGCGCCGGTTTCGGCAACCGCCCAGCTCGTGGCGAAGCGCTGCCGCGCCGTGCGCGCCAGCAGCAGGGCGTAAGCCTCGGTCGAGGCGCGCATCCCGGCCAGCGCCGCGTCCGGGATATCGAGCAGGGCAAGCCGCGCCTTGCGCGTATAGACGACCGCGCCGCCGATGAAATAGGCGGAGGCGCCCGGTATCGCCAGCAATGCCGCCGAGATCAGCCCGGCGGTCGAGGACTCCGCGACGGCGATTGTCTCGCCGCGAGCCTTCAGCCGCTCGGCGATGACGCCGGCGAGCGGCAGCAATTCCTCCATCGGACTGCCTTTCTCGTTGTCTCCGATGGATGGTAGCGGCGCCGGCTGCGGCCGGCAAACCGCGGCGGTTCGCTTATCGCAAATCCGCAGACGGGATCTTGAGTAGGAGTGCCCTGATGTTCAGCTCCGGTCTTTCGCTGCACGCGGCCGGTTTCGGCCGCTCTCTTTGCGGCCCGCCGAGCCGAGCTCGCTGAGGACCTGCTCGACGGCGGCCATGAGCTGGGCCGGGCGAAACGGCTTGGCGAGCACGGCGTCGGCGCCGAGGGCGCGCGCTACGTCGAGGAACATCAGGTTGTGCGACATGCCGCCGCCCGAGACGGCGATGATGCGGGTGTCCGGGGCGCGCTCCTGGACCTCGCGAATCGTCTCGATGCCCTCTTTTTGCGGCATCAGAATATCGGTGATCACGATATCCGGGGTGTGCTCGTCCATCAGCGCCAACCCCTCGCGACCGTTCTCCGCCTGGAGAACCTTGTGCTTGCCGGTGCTGAGGGTGCGCACCATGAGCTTGCGCATCGCTTCATCATCCTCGATCACCAAAAGTACTGCCATGGTTCCCCCGCGCAGACGAATATCCTTTCCGATCAGGCGGTTAGCGTGATTCGTCGCGTCACCGTCCATCGTCCCGCGCTGAGCCTAGCACCATCAAGCTTAACGAGTTATTCCCTGCCGCCCGGCGCGTGACTGCCGGCGGAACCCGTACCAGCCGCGCCGCCGCGCTTGGTCGGAAGCGGGGCCGCGCGATAAGCTGGGCGCCGGGAAACGACAAACGATCAAGGGGAGAAGACCCGTGGACTTCGAGTATTCCGACAAGGTGAAGGCGCTGCAGGAAAAAGTCGGCCGGTTTATGGACGACCACGTCTATCCGAACGAGCACCGCTATCACGAAGATATCACGACGGAGAATCGCTGGCAGCCGCGGGCGATCGTCGAGGAGCTGAAGCCCAAGGCGAAGGCGGCGGGGCTCTGGAACCTGTTCCTGCCCGAATCGGACTATGGCGCGGGGCTCACCAATCTCGAATACGCGCCGCTCTGCGAGATCATGGGGCGCGTGCATTGGGCGCCGGAGGTGTTCAATTGCTCGGCGCCCGACACCGGCAACATGGAGGTGCTGACGCGTTACGGCAGCGCCGAGCAGAAGAAGCGGTGGCTGGAGCCGCTGCTCGAGGGCAAGATCCGCTC
>JASHUO010000585.1 GCA_030039975.1 Alphaproteobacteria bacterium | reverse complement strand
CATCCAGATCGACCTTCTCTGGCATTGTTCCGCCTGTCGAACGCCGGTGTTCGAAACGGCAGGCTACTGTTCCAGTTCCGCCTGCACAATTATCTTCCGCGAGAGTTGGCACCCACACCTGGCTCGCGTGAGGAGATCTCGATGCTGGGCATCTGGACCGTCACCCGCTCCGCCGTCGCGCCGATCCATCCTTTCGTCGCTCCAGAGGAAGGCCGGCTCGTCACCGGCTGTCGCAAGGTGCTCGATCACCAGCTCCGCTTTCTTTCCCGCTAGATTTCGGAGAAACGTCATGCGTCGTCTCAAAGCCGCTCTTGTGGTCGCCTGCGCGATCCCCCTGCTCGCGGCCAGTCTGATCGGCGCCGAGGGAGAAAGTGCCCAGAGCCCCGCCGCATCCGGCCAAGCGAGCCCACTCGATGCCGCTGCACTCAACGAGCTCAACGCCCTCTACCGTACCCTCATCGAGGCGGAGAACCGGCACGACCTCGCTGCGGTCCGCAAGATCGTCTGGGAATCGCCGTCGACCCTCTTCGTCGCGAAGACCGCGACGGCGGCGGAAGGCAACTGGGCAGGATTCTGGGGTACCGACGTGGTGTTACGACACTTCGCCGACCTCTATGCCAGCACCTTCGTCATGGACCCCGACTATCCGCGCGTCAAGACGGTGGGCCTCACCGCCGATGTCGCGGAGACCTATGCCCCGCTCAAGATCACCGTCGCCTATGGCGGCCAGACGCCGGTGCCGAAGCCGTTTCTCATGATTGTCACCTGGCTGCACACGTCCGACGGCTGGAAGATGGCGACCGACATCGCGCTTCCCATCCCGCTCGCGCCCCGTTCCTGAGAGGAGATACTAATGCATCCCATCCGCGAACTCCGCGAATCCGGACACGCGACGCCCGAGCAGTTCGCTGCATTGCTGGCGGAGGATGTCGTCATGCACAGCCCACTGCTGACAAGAGCGATTGTTGGCCGCGACATGGTGGCGAAGACCATGGCGGCCTCGTCGCGCAATCGCGACAATCCAGGCACCTATGTCCTGGAACGCAGATTGGACGAAAATACAACCTTCCTGCGTTGGCGGGGAACGATCGAAGGCCATGAGTTCGAGAGCATGGAGCTTCTGACCGACGGGCCGGACGGCAAGCTGAGCGAACGTACCGTCGCCTATCGCCCATTCCCTGCGCTCAAGATTTTCCGCGACAAGCAGCGCGCCGCGACGTCAGATGTGCTCCCGCCGGACATGTGGGACTACCCGGCAGCCTGACGGCTTGCGGCACGGAGCGGTAGCCGGCGGCCACTCGCGCAAAGTCCACGCGTCTCATCACCGACGTGCGTGGCGACAGATGACGTCGTCCGTCCAGCGGGGCGGCGCTCATGAACCTTGGTTGGCGCCCACTCCGTTGGCCGACCGTTGCAGCTGGTTGTACATATTTTCGTAGGTCTGCAGCGTGAGGTTCATCCCAGGCGCGTAATAGCCTTGAAGGTGCTGCGCCGCCCAAGCGGGGTCTATCTGTCCGGTCGCCGGGTTGGTCGGGATCGCAATTTGACCACCCTGGCCATTGGGATTCGGGCCATAGGTCCAAATGATCGATGGCATTGCAGGTGCTGCAGGCGCTGGCGCGGCAGGCGTCGATTGCTGGGCGATGGTTGGCGTGATCCAAGCCGGAATGAGCCACGCTGAGAGGATGAGCACGTGCCGCATGATCATCATTGCCTCCGAAGTGAAGGTGGGGGCGAGTTCCCCCTCAAACCGCCGCGCTCCATCATCGTGTTCGCGGGTGTCGCTCGGCAAGGGCGACACCCGCGTTTTGGGGCTCGCAGACTGGGCCCGCAGCCAAGAATGGCGCGCCGGATCGATGACCACGCCATCACGGTCGCACTGCAAATTGCGAGCGGGTCATCGGCGTGCTGGCTTAGTCTCAATCTCCTGTCGCGCCTTCGCCGCGCTCGCTGGTCATGATCTCCCGTCGGCTACTCTTGCCGTTTCTCACAGGGGAAGGCTTTGAAGACGATCGCCCCAACAAAGCCAGAGGCGGAGAGCTCGCGATCCTTGGGGTGGAGTGGAAGATCATCCTTCATCGCGGTCTCGACGGCATCCTCCAGCGCCATGCTGGAGGTATCGGGCGCGATGCAGAAGGCGTTGGGAGTGTCGCCCCTTGCCAACTCGATGCCCTCCGTGACACCCAGGATATAGAAGCGGCAGGCAGCTTTACTCTCGGCATCGGTCCCGCTGCAAATCATCTGGAGATCACCGACCGTCATTGGCCCGGCGATGGCGGGCGATCCCATCAGCACCATGCTCAGAGTGAGCGTTACTCGACCAAGCATGGCTGACATAACTCTCATCCTTCCGTCCTGCGTGGCCTTTGGCCGAAGGTGCCTGTCGTGCCTGCCCCGCCTGGGGGTAGAGTCTCCAATCCCTAGTTTCGTTCGAGGTCATCAAGCCGAGCTTCGGCATCTGCTATCAGTTCTTTCAGGGCAGTTTCGACGAGCGCCTTATCGAAATTTGCGCCGCTCACGAGGCGGAGGATGACACGCAGCCGCCGAACGCGAAAGCGCAGCCACAACACTTCGTCTTCGAGCTCGGCCATCGAAATGTACTCTACTCCAAAACCGAGACGTTGCCGGCCTCCGTGAGACGCGGCGGGCAGCGCCGACGAACCAGAACGACAGGAAAGCCGCGCCGGGATCGGACGCCCCGCTACCGCCCTGCCACCGACGCCATCAGCTCGGCCTCGAGCTTACGCGCGTCTTGCATCACCGCCGGCAGATCCTTGCCGAATTGCACGATCAGCATCTCAGTGCGCTGTCGGAATTGTCGATCGCCGCGACAGCGCGCGCACAGATTGCGGACGGCGAGACGATAGATGAGCTCTTGTCGCGGCGGCAGCGTGCTGACGAAGCGCTCGGCGACGCGGGGATCGATCTCAAAGCTGGCCATGGCGTCTACTGCTCCGTCGCGGCAGTGCCGTTGGGCTTCGATGCGAGCCGCTCCAATCCCGCTTCGGTCAACCGGCGGATCGCCTCGGACGCGGTGCTGATACGATGCCCGGAACGGTCGTCTTGGACGGCCTTTGCTGTCTTGGCTGACACGCTCGGCATCGTTCGGACGATATCGTCCGCAATCTTCCTCGGGCGCGGCATGTACCCGTCACCCTACAATCTGTAGCCGCTTCAGATGCAAGATCTGATCGCTGCGGCCCGGCGGGTGAGGTGCCGCCGGAACCTGATCTCGGTGGAGGCAAGACAGGACGATTGTTGCAGCCGACGCAGCAGTGAGCTGGGCGGTCCTGCTGTCACGAGCGAAGCGGGCGCGTGACCGGATAAAGAAAGCCCCGCTCAGCGCGAATGCAGAAGCGGGGCAGTGAGTAGACGCTTTGGCCGTCAGGGCCCTCCCAACGGCGATCCAGAAGACCACACCGCAATTAGTTAGTCAAGAGCAACAAAAAGCCCCGCCGAATGGGACGGGGCTTGAAGTATGCGGGGTTAAGGGTAGAAGCGACAGTATAGTTGGACTCGGCCAACGAAGCGAGTCGGAAAGAAAAGCCCCGCCGGTGAGGGCGGGGCTCTCTGGTCGACAAGCACGCGGGCTCTAGTCCGCAGCCTGACCCATCATGCTGCCATTCATCGTGGCGCCAGTCGCCTCCGGCCCATTGGCACCCGGTGGGTAGTTCTCCGTCCCAGAACCACGCGAACCGACCGCACCACCATAAGAGCCTTCTTGGCCGGCGAGATCGGGATTGTCGGTGAAATCGGGATTCGACAGCACCGTCGGATTGCTGGTCGCGAGCGCCCTGGCCATGGCCGTGGTTGACGGATCATCGGGGACATCACCAGCCGCCAATGCCGATTGGCTCGCCAGCGGCAGCGCCAGCGCGGCAACGAGTGACATGGGTACAACGAAATTCGTTAGTGAACGCAACATACCAAATCTCCTGGGTCACGAACGGTACGAGGAGGATGCTGCACCGCGGATCGCGCGCAGGGGCGCGCCAATTTCGAATGCCACGGTGCTGCGATGCGGTGGGGATGAAGCGGGAGAGCCGTTCGTAAGATGCGCACCGCAGCGTCTGGCGTGCGATTCCACCAGGAAAATCCAAGCTAACTGCGGTCACGTCGTTCTCACAGCCGCGTGATAACGCTGCACAGCAGCACAATGCTGGTTTGCGTGCATGTCTGCAAAGCGCGCCGTGCATCGATTGCCGACCGAATCGCGTCGGCGAAGCGACGCCAACTCAGCGTCTCAGACTGCGATCCGCGCTGCACCCGACGAAAGAAAAATTGCCCCGCGCCAGGCGGGGTAAGTCTCAGCAGGGAGACTCATTCGGCCAACTACGGTCGAGTTGGAGATTGCGTGTCGAGCCACGCCGCGATGCTGGCGGCGGCGTCGCCGTAGAAAGTGCGATAGAGCTCTTCCGTGACGTAGCCGATGTGCGGCGTCGTCAGCACGTTGTTCAGCTTGCGAAACGGGTGATCCGCGGGCAAGGGCTCGGTGTCGAACACGTCGATCGCGGCGGCGGCGATCCGGCGCGCCTGAAGCGCTTCGATCAGGGCCGCTTCGTCAACGATCGGGCCGCGCGACGTGTTGATCAGCCGCGCCGTCGGCTTCATGAGAGCGAGCTCGGCGGCGCCGACCAGTCCGACGGTCCGCCGACTGAGGATAAGATGGATTGTCACGATATCGGCCTGGCCGAACAGCGCCGGCTTGTCGACGAGCGTCGCGCCGGCAGCGCGGGCGGCTTCCGCCGTGAGATTCTGACTCCAGGCGATCACCGTCATGCCGAAGGCGAGGCCGATCCGGGCGACCTCCTTGCCGATATTGCCCAGGCCCAGCACGCCGAGGCATTTGCCCCGCAGGTTTGCACCCAGGCTGGTTTGCCAACCGCCATCCCGCACCGAGCCGGCTTCTTGGACAAGCTGGCGTGCGCTCGCCAGGATGAGAGCCCAGGTGAGCTCGATCGTCGGCGTCGATTCATAGCCGGTAGAGGTCACGAGTATGCCGCGCTCCGCCGCCGCCCGCATGTCGATCGCGGCGTTTCTGGGTCCCGTCGACGCAATCAGCTTGAGCTGCGGCAGCTGCTGCAGGATGTCGCGCGGCAGCGGGGTCCGTTCGCGCATGACACAGACGACATCGAAGGGACGCAGCCGTTCGATCACCGCAGCGGGATCGGCGAGGTGATCGTTGAATACCGTGATCT
This sequence comes from Alphaproteobacteria bacterium, assembly GCA_030039975.1. Classification (GTDB taxonomy): domain Bacteria; phylum Pseudomonadota; class Alphaproteobacteria; order ATCC43930; family CGMCC-115725; genus DAHUYF01. The sequence continues at coordinate 1,209 of JASHUO010000585.1, read as the reverse complement.
CAGCGCGCCGCGCTACCCCCGACCAGTCGGCCAAGCCCAGCGCGACATTTTGATAGTCGTCCAGGATCGCTACTTTCATCCGGCACACTCCCCCCGTGAGCTGCAGCAGAGCCGCCGCCCAGGATGCCACACCGCGGGCGGCGGTGTTGACACGTGCTCAACCACCGGCCAAGCGCGCAGATACGAACTCGTTGAAGCGATTGACGAAGTCATGTTCGCGCGGACCCGCATTAGCCCGCAAGGCCTTCGCCTCCTCGACCAGGATCTCGTCGACGTCCGTGCCAAGCACTGCCATTGCCTCTACGATGAATTGGCCCAGCGGCATAGCCTCCTTGGCCTCGCGGCTGTTCATGAGGTCGGTACGCACCCAGGGCGGCGCGTGATGAAGATGGTGTTATCTCTGAGTTTCACGAGTTCGACTCCTCGATGTGCGGTTCAGGAACAGGAGATCAGCCAGGGAAGCGGTCGCCGAACATCGGCAATCCGCTGACGGATTGCGCCTTGGTCGCTTCCTCCTGGAGGACGTCCCAGTGCTCGGCGAGCTTGCCGTCTTCGATGCGGACAATGTCGGCGGCGATCCAGGCGGCCGGGCGTCCATTGCCGGAGAACCGGCCATGCGCGATCACGAAATCTCCTTCAGCGACGATGAGCTGGTTCTCGTATGTCAGCGTGGCCGGAAGCGTGCGGATCAGGTCGAACAGGCCGTCGCGGCCGGGCGCGATGTGGGCGCTGTGCTGGATGTAGCGGTCCGACCAATAGCGTTCGGCGGCGGCATAGTCGCGCTTGTTGAACAATGTGTCGAAAGCCTCAAGCACGAGCGCCTTGTTTTGCTCCGGTGTGGTCTTTGGCATGGGAATTCCTCGATTGTCGTAGGGTGGGGTGGGCGGCACGTCCGCTGCCCTCGCTGTGGACGCGCCGGAGAGGCTTTCGCGACAGGCGGCCTGGCCGCTAGCCCATGTTATTCACCGTACGAAGCAGCCGCAGTTACGTTATGATGCACGAACGAATGCGGTCGCGCCGCCCCACCGGCTGGCTGGACCGCATTTGAAACCATATCTGCAAGGCGCTGGAGTTGATCGAGCGGGGTTCTACCGGGGCACTTGCCCCATCGCTCACGTAGGGCGCGGAATCAGCGCACCAACCAACTCGCGGAACAACGCGGCATCCGGACAGTTCGCGGCGAATGCCAGCCTGATCCGGGTCGCAGTC
>JASHUO010000584.1 GCA_030039975.1 Alphaproteobacteria bacterium | reverse complement strand
TTGGCTAGTGAAGTTTGCGTTAACATTGTGCCCCTCCCGATATCCAAACTAAAAAATGAGTACCAACCTGCGCCATGTCGTGTGACGCACTCACACGTCAGATAGGCGGAGCGGGTTGTCCAGAGGCACACATGGCGGCTACGAGCCGGCGCGACTTGCGCCGCGAGCTAAGGCTCAGCTGGCGCGACCTCCACGTCGGCGGCATCGGCATCGCCTCCCAGAGAAGAGATGAGTGGCGATCGTTGGCGGCTCGGCGGCATGCCTCCGAATCTGAGCGAGTTCACGCCGAACTGATCCGTCGGAAGACTTTTTGGCGTGCATTGGGCACTGAGCCGATGGGCCGTGTCATTGATGAGGTTCCACCGCCGACTGGGGGCTACCAAGACTAGGTCGTCAGCATCTAGGTCGAGATGGCAAACCGCCCGGCGGCATACGAATGGCGTACAGAGGTACCGCGGCCGGATGAGGAGTTCGCCCGGGGCGCGCACCCTGAAACTTCAAGTCCGTCTGCGAAGTCGATCGCAGGACGGTGTATCATCTAATACATCGTCTGCGACCTTGCGTAACCGCCGCTAAGGAGGGTGCCGTGTATGCCGCGATCCGTCAGGCCAAAGCCAAGGCCGGCATGGCCGAAGAGCTGGCACGCCGAATCAAAGAGGGCGCCATTCCGATCATCAGTGATGTTCCAGGGTTCAAGGCGTACTATGTCGTCTATGCGCCCGATGACACCGTGACCGCTATCAGTATCTTCAACGATTATGCAGGAGCCGAGGAGTCAAACAGGCGCGCGCTCGCATGGATCGAGCAGAATCTTTCACCACTACTTACCGGCCCAGCCGTTGCGGTTGCCGGGCCTGTAGTTGTGCACACCTTGGCATAGCAAGGGCATAGCGGGCCCTCGGAGGTGAGCCAGGCCACTAGGCAGAATGCGCTTGCCATGAGGGCCGCTCCATTTGGGCATGACGTCTTCAGCGGACGCAACGCCGAGATAGTCTTTCCCAACTTGAAGAGACGGTTTCGTTCGACCCTCGTTCGATCGCCGGCGCGGTGCTCGGGTCACTGTAGTGACGCTTTCGTCGCGTCGCGATTCTCGCGTATAGTGATGCGCTCAGTGGTTGAGGGGGAGGCATGTATGCGCGGTCTCGACGGCAAGGTCGCCATCGTCACCGGAGGCGCCACCCTTATCGGCGCTCGGGTCGCAAGGATGCTTGCGGGCTTCGGCGTGAAGACTCTGATAGCCGATATCGACGAAGCAGGAGAGGCGGCCGCCAGGGATGCGGGCAACGGCGCGAGGTTTCGGCTCACTGACCTGCGCCAAGACGCCGAGATCGAAGCTTGTGTTCGTACCGCCGTCGATGCTTTCGGCGGTATCGACTACCTTGTGAATGTCGCGTGCGTTTACATCGACGACGCGTTGTCCGCGACACGCGAGGACTGGCTTGCTGCCTTCGACGTCAATGTAGTCGCGGGCATCATGCTGCTGAAAGCATCAAGGCCCATCATGGCGGGACGCGGTGGCGGTGCTGTGGTCAACTTTGGCAGCATCAGTGCCAAAGTGGCGCAAACCGGCCGATGGCTCTATCCCGTTTCCAAGGCCGCCATCCTGCAGCTGACGCGCAACGAGGCGCTCGATCTGGCGAAAGACCGAATCCGCGTCAACTCCGTATCGCCGGGCTGGACTTGGTCCAACGTCATCAGTCAGCTGAGCGGCGGTGATCGCGCCAAAGCCGACCGTGTCGCCGCGCCGTTCCACATGCTTGGTCGGCTGGGCGATCCCGACGAGATTGCTCAAACTGTCGCCTTTCTCCTGTCGGACGAGGCTTCCTTCATCACTGGCGCCGACATCGCTGTCGACGGCGGCTACTCCGCCATGGGACCGGAACAGGGGGAGCCCGCCATTCCGAAACTGATGTCCTAACTCTTGAGGGGGCGGACATGCGCAAGGTTACGATTGTCGGCGGCGGTCAGGCAGGAATGCAGCTAGCGATAGGCTTGCGGCAGAAGAGCTATGAGGTGCGCGTTGTTTCCAATCGCACACCCGACGACATCCGCATTGGCAAGGTGCTCTCGAGCCAGTGCATGTTCGACGACGCGCTTCAGTCCGAACGCGACCTCGGCATAAATTTCTGGGAGCGCGAATGCCCGAACGTCGATGGCATCGGTGTAATTTTGCCGGCTCCGGACGGCTCCGGCAAAGCGCTGGATTGGGCTTACAGGCTCGACGAACCGGCTCAGGCCGTTGATCAACGCGTCAAGATTCCGGGCTGGATGCACCACTTCGAGACGATCGGTGGGGAGCTCGTTATTCGTGAAGCGGCGGTCAAGGATCTCGAACGTTATTCCCGTGACAGCGATCTTGTCATCGTTGCATCCGGCAAGGGCGACATCGGCCGTCTTTTCGAACGCGATCCTGCGCGATCGCCATTCGACAAACCGGCGCGGGCGCTGGCGCTGACCTATCTCACCGGGATGACGCCCTACCAGCCGTTCTCCCGCGTGAGCTTCAATCTCGTGCCGGGGATTGGCGAGTATTTCGTGTTCCCGGCGCTCACGACCGCCGGCGCTTGCGAGATCATGGTCTTCGAAGGTGTACCTGGCGGGCCGATGGATTGCTGGGACGATGTGCGTACACCCGACCAGCATCTCGCGCGCAGCAAGGAGATCCTGCAAAAATTCATGCCATGGGAGGCTGAGCGCTGCCGGCACGTCGCACTGACCGACGCAAACGGCATCCTCGCCGGCCGGCTTACGCCGACGGTGCGCAAACCGGTGGGCCAGCTTCCGTCAGGCGCATTCGTGCTTGGCATGGCGGACGCCGTCGTCCTCAACGACCCGATCACGGGTCAGGGCTCGAACAACGCCGCGAAAAGCGTTCGGATCTATTTGAAATCCATCCTCGACCATGGCGATAGATCCTTCGATCGCGCTTGGATGCAGCGCACATTCGATATCTACTGGGATTATGCGCAGTGGGTCACCGGCTGGACCAACGCACTCCTAATGCCGCCGCCCCCTCATGTCGTCAAAATTCTCGTCGCTGCGCAGAACACGCCCAGGATCGGCCGGGCGTTCGTCAACGGTTTCGACGATCCACGAACTTTCTTCCCCTGGCTCGCCGATCCTGCCGAGGCGGAGCGATTCATCGCCCAAGAGTGAACGGTGGCGAGCGTTGACGCCGTAGAAATGGGGACGGGGACCTTCCACCTGTGAGGCGACGGAGTTGAAAGCCCCCTTCTTCTGCGGACTTCGGTCAACGGCACTTCCTCGACGAATGAGGATGAAGAGCTTAGGTCCGCTCTCGAGCATGTAGCCGACGTCGGACGCGCAGACGCCGACTTCGCATTCGTGCCACAAGCAGACTCGCATGCCCGAAGCTCCTCTGACGGCGGTCTTGCAACCGGGGTCGGTTGTCGCCACGTCATGGGCCGAGGCCTCGTTCTCCCCACTCCCCGCGAAAAGCTAGGAATGCTACATCGTCCATAGGGCGGACGGTGCGGCAAAGCTGCGCGGCCGGCTCACCAAGGGTCAAAGGTGACACGATGCTGCTGACTGCCCGCTTCGACGACGCGCTCGCCTATGGCAGCGCGCTCCATCGCCTCCAGCTCCGCAAGGGCACGGCGATCCCCTACTTGTCGCACCTGATGGCTCTCGGTCCTGGTGCTTGAGCACGGCGGCGACGAGGACCAGGCGATCGCAGGACTGCTCCACGATACTGCGGAGGACCAGGGGGGCGAAGCGACGCCGAGGGAGATCGAGCGGCGGTATGGGGACGACGTCGCCCGGATCGTCGGCGATTGCACCGACGCCTGGACCGAGCC
>JASHUO010000056.1 GCA_030039975.1 Alphaproteobacteria bacterium | reverse complement strand
CGCCGAACGTTGCGCTCTCACCGACGCCCTTGGCGCCGAAGGGACCGCCATGCTGCTCGGCGGGGACGAACTCGCTCTCGATCTCGAGCGGCAGGTCGTGCATGCCGGGTATCTTGTAATCGGCGAGGGAGGCGTTCGTGACCTGGCCCTTGTCGAAATTCATGCGCTCGAACAGCGTGAAGCCGAGCTGCATGATCGAGGCGCCGGATAGCTGCGTCTCGACGATGCGTGGATTGATCGCGCGTCCAGCGTCGGCGACGTTGACGAGACGCGTCACTCGCACGTGCCCCGTCTCGGTATCGACCTCGAGCTCGACCCCGGTCGCGCCGATCATCCAGAAGGGCGTCGCGTTCTCGGTGAGCCCCGTGCTGTGGTCGGGCGGGCTATAGCTCGGGATGAAGCTGCCGGTGCCGATGATGGTGCCCGCCTGCATGCCGTATTTCCGGCGGAACAGCTCGGCGAGCGACAGGTTGGAGCCCGGCGGCAGACCGAGCGACGTGGCCAAGGCCGCGATCTTGTCGCGGGCGTCCTCGGCGGCGAGCCTTACGGCATTCCCCATGTGATAGGTCGAGCGTGAGCCCAGGGTCGCCATGTCGTAAGGGGTGACGTCGGTGTCGGGGTGGATGACGGCGACCGCCTCCGCGTCGAGGTTCAGCACCTCGGCGACGATCTGCGCCATCGCAGTGTCCGAGCCCTGGCCCATATCGACGGTGCTGCAGGAAAGCGTGCAGCTCCCATCGGCATGGATCGCCACGCTGGCGACCGAGGTGGTGGGCGCGATGCTCGCCTTGAAGCCGATGGCGATGCCGCGGCCGCATTTCACCGGACCAGCGCCGCGGTCGAACGGCCGGTTCCAATCGAGCCGCACGGCGAGGCGCTCGAGCACCGCCTCGATCTCGGCGTCGCGCATGATCGTGCCGGTTGCCTGCGGCCGGCCGTTGCGCAGCAGGTTCCTGCGCCGGAACGCGAGCGGATCGATCGAAAGGGCCCGAGCGATGAGATCCGTATGGCTCTCATAGGCCCAGACGAGCTGCGGAATGCCGAAGCCCCGCAAAGCGCCGGCGGGCGGGAGGTTGGTGTAGAGCGCGTAGCTGTCGATGCTGACGGCAGCGATGTCGTAGGGACCGGCGGCGGTGAAGCCCGACTTCTGCGTCACCCGCGGCCCGATATCGGCGTAGGCGCCGCCGTTCCACAGCACCTCGCAATGCCGCGCGGTGACGCGGCCGTCCTTGGTGACGGCGCTCTTGATGCGGAAGGTGCTGGCGTGCTTGGTGATCGTATAGAATTGCTCTTCCATCGAGAGCGCGACCTTGACCGGCCGGCGCGCCAGAAGGGAGAGCGCCACCACCAGCGCCTCGAGCTTGATGTAGAGCTTGGCCCCGAAGCCGCCGCCGAGATGCAGCGTCTTGACCCGAACGCGGTTCTCCGGCCAGCGCAGCAGCCGGGCGATCTCGATGCGCACGAAGGAAGGGCTCTGCGAGGCCGTGTGGATCGTGACCGACGATGGGGTCGCGTCGGCCAGCGACACGAAGGGCTCGAGCGGCACGTGCAGCACCTGCTGCGTCTGGAAGGTGTGCTCGAACACATGCTCGGCCGATGCGAAGGCGGCCTCGACATCGCCCTGCCGCAGATGGAAGTCGAGCGCGACGTTGGTGTTGGTACGACCCTCGAGGTGCTTCAGATCCGGAAAGGTGCCGGCCGGCCGCAACACCTCGTGGACGATCGCCTTCGCGGTCATCGCCTCGCGCTCGTCGAAGACCGCCGGCAGCTCGTCATACTCGGCGACGATCAAATTTGCGGCCGCTTCGGCGATGTGCGGGTCCGCCGCCAGGACTACGGCGACGGGTTCGCCGACGTAGTGCACCTTGTCGATGGCGAGGATCGGCTGGTCGTGGAAAGCCGGCCCGTAGTAAGGATCCGGGATCACCCGGCGCACATCCTCAGCCGTGATCACGCTGTGGACGCCGTCCAAAGCGCGGGCGGCCGCGACGTCGAGACGACGGATGCGGCCATGCGCCGTGCGGCTGCGGAAGATCTTGCCGTAAAGCATGCCCGGCAGCCGCAGATTGTGTACGTACTCCGCGCGGCCCGTGACCTTGGCGCGCGCCTCGAGGCGCGGCACCGAGCGACCCACCTGTCTGCCCGGAGAGATCGTGGTCGTCATTGATGCGCCTCCGCCGCGTCGGGATCTGCGGCGAGCGCGCGGCGGACCGCGCGGCCGACATAAACGCGCAGCAGCTGGCGCTTATAAGCGGCCGAGCCTTGTGCGTCGCTGACGAGCTCGATCGCCGCCGCGGCGTCGCCTGCCGCGCGCAACAGCGCGTCGCTGGGCTCGCGGCCGGTGAGCGCGCCCTCGGCGGCGGCGAGGCGCACCGGCCGGTCCGTCGCCGCGCCGAGCACGATGCGTACGTCCCTTATCGTCGGGCCCGACAGGGCGAGCGAAACGGCAAGGCCGAGCGCGGGCCAATCATCGGCCGAGCGCGTCGTGCATTTGACGTAAGCGGCGCGCCGATCCTGCTGCGGCGGAACCACGATCTCGGCGATGAGCTCGTTGCCCTTGAGCACGGTTTCGAGATAGCCGACGAAGAGGTCGGCGACGGGCAGCGTGCGCTCGCCCGCGGGGCCTGCGACGACGAGCCGGGCGCCGAGCGCAGCGAGGACCGGCGGCAGATCCATATGCGGATCCGCATGGGCGAGGTGCCCGCCCAGCGTCGCGACGTTGCGCACGCGCACATTCGAGAGGCGGAGCAATGCGTCGGCGAGCACGGGCGCGACGCGCTTTGCCTCGCTCGATCGCTCGATCGACCGGAGCGTGGCGAGCGCGCCGATGCGCAGGCTCCCATCCTTCTCGACGGCGATGCGCGAAAATCGTTCCTCGACCCTTCGAAGACTGACCAGCCGCGCCGGGACGAGCACCCCGAACTTCATCATCAGCATGATCGCCGTGCCGCCGCCCACCGGCCGCGTCGACAAATCGTCGGGATCGAGGAGAGCGATCGCTTCGCCGAGGCTCGCCGGCTCGACGAACTCGAAGGGCGTCATGGCGCCGCCTCGAATGCCGTGGTCGAGCGGTCCGCCGACCTGATAAACGACGCGAGTTCGACGGCGACGCGCTCCGGCTGTTCGACCGGCGTCAGATGTCGCCCTTCCTCGATGATGACGAGGCGTGAGGCGGCGATCCCGCGATGGAGCGCTTCGGCCATCGCGACGGGCGTCGCGTAATCCTCGCGGCCGACGATGATCTTCGTCGGTGCCTTGATCCGCGCCAGCGCCGCGCGCAGATCGCACGCGCCCAGCATGCGGCAGCTTTCGGCGTAGGCGGCGACGTCGTTGCCGAGGAAGGTCGCGACCGTCCGGGCCACGATCTCGGGATGGGCGGCGCGAAAAGCGTCGGTGAACCAGCGCCGTTGCTGGAAGGCGACCAGGTCCTGGAACCCTGAGGCGAGCGCCCGGTCGGCGCGCTCAGCCCAAACCTTCGGCGCATCCTCGCCGTACCACGCCGTGGTGTCGATCAGCCCCAGCGCGGCGACGCGTTCGGGATAGGCGTCGGCGAAGGCCAGCGCCACGCATCCCCCCATCGACGTCCCGACCACGGCGGCGGCGGGCCAGCCGACATGATCCAGCACATCCGCGAGATCGCGCGCGAACAGCTCGACCGTGTAGGGCCCGGGCGGCTTGTCCGATCCGCCATGGCCGCGGCAGTCGATGGCGAGACCCTCGCCCATGCCGGCGAGGCGCTCGGCCACCGGCATCCAAAAGCGATGATCGGCCGCCAGCGGATGGAGCAGGACGATGGGCGGGAGATTCGCACGCGGGCGACCCCAGCGCGTCACCAGGATCCGCCGACCGTCGCGGGTCGCGATGCGTTCGACGTGAGCGGGGAATAAAGCAGCGTCGTCCAAGGCGGTGTTCGGTCCTCCTGGGCTCCGCAAGGGCGGCGGAGCTCCGTTATTGGTCATTAAGTCTTGCATATAACCAAATGACTGCGTTATCGTCAAGACATCGAAATGAGCGATCCGACCAGAATTTCGCCGCCGCCGCGCGACGAGCCCGGCGCTCCCGTCGGAGGCGACGCCCGGCTGCCGCTTCACGCCCGGATCCGGGACGATCTGGCGGCGCGCATCGCAGCTCAGGAATGGGCGCCCGGGGCAGTCATTCCGGCCGAAGCCGCGCTGGCGCGGCACTACGCCACCTCGATCAATACGGTCCGCCGCTCCGTCGAGCAGCTGGTCCGCGAAGGGCTGCTCGAACGCCGGCAGGGCAGCGGCACCTATGTCCGACGGCCGGCCTTCGATGCGAGCCTGTTTCGCTGGTTCCACTTCACCGACCAGGATGGCCGCGTCACCGTGCCGGAGAGCCGCCTCCTCCGGCGCACCGTCGTCCCCGCGCCGGAGGACGCGGCGCGAGGGCTCGGCCTTGCGCGTGGCGACGCGGTGCTGCACGTCCTGCGCCTGAGGCTCTGGGCCGAGACGCCGGTGGTGGTGGAAGATCTTTATCTGCCGCTGCCGCGCTTCGCCCGGTTCAAGGAAATGCCGGAAAGCGCGATCGGCCCCCTGCTCTATCCGGTCTATGAGCGCGAGTTCGGCTGCCTCGTGGCGCAAGTCGAGGACGAGCTGTCGATCGCAGCGGTGGACGGCGAGCACGCAACGCTGCTGCAGGTGCAGCCCGGGAGCGCCGTGGTCATCGTCGATCGCGCGTCGCTCGCCGCCGATGAGTCGGTGATCGATTGGCGGCGCGCCCGCGGCCGAGCCGATCGCTTCCGCTACAAGCTGCGCCTACGCTGATCGCGCTACGCCGCCTTCAGCAATGGCTCGAGGCCGCGCACCTCTTTGAGGCGCGCAAAGAGTTGCTCGCGCTCGGCCGGC
>JASHUO010000583.1 GCA_030039975.1 Alphaproteobacteria bacterium | reverse complement strand
CGACCAGGCCGCGATTGGTACGATCGGCGAGCGTGTCGGCACGTGCGGCGCTGGCGTCGCCGCAGCCCAAGCCGCTGCTCAACAGGAGCGCCGCTGCCGCACAGCGGAGCCATAAGGAGAACCTCGGGCCTTTCGGCATCATCGTCGTCACCTTTTACTTCGAGTTCGATCGGTTTGGATCAGCAGCATCGAGACGGGCGAGCCGTGCCGCCGCCTCGTTGTTGCCACCCGCGGCCGCGCGGCGATACCACTGCACCGCCGTCGCAGCATCCCCGGCGACCCCGCGCGCCCCAAGCTGATGCAGGAACACGGGGTCGTAGCTCTTACCCAAACCGCATTGGGCCGCGGGATCGCCTGCCTGCGCGGCGCGCTCGTAGAACTGCCGCGCCGAATAGATGTCGCCTGCCGCCAGAAGCTCGTCGCCACGCTGCACCAGCAGCGTCAGCTCGGGACTGGGATGTGCCGCTTTCGGTGGCTGCGGCTGCGACTGTTCCTGCGACGGCAGCGTCGCCGGTTCGAGCGCCGCCAACGGGGCGATCGCTTGCATCGCGCCGGACGCAGCGGGCGCCGCGGCCTGCGCTGCGGGTGCGGGTGCGGGAGAAGCAGGCGGCGATGCGGCAGCGACCGGCTTCGATGCCGTCGAGGTGCCGGCTTTCGGCGCCGCGGGGCTCGCGGCCTCCGAGGATGCGGCAGCCTCTGACGGCGCGGAAGCCGCAGGCTGGGCAGCCGCCTCGGATGCCGGCGCCGGGACCGGGGGCGGAGGTGCCGCATCAGCCGCGCGCGAAGGCGTCGGCGCGGCGGGCGGGTTAGGCGCGGGCGGCTCGGCAGAGGCCACAGGCGGCTGGGGCGGCGCGGCGGGCTCGGAAGTTGCGGGAGCGGCGGGCTCGGAGCTCGCGGAAGTGCCGGGCTCGGGACGCGCGGAAGACGACGGCTCAGCGCTCGCTGACGCTGTCGGCTCGGGGGTTGCCGGCGCCGACGCGGCGGCATCGGAAGCGGCGGGCGCCGGAGCGGTGAACGGTACGATCTTCGCCCCAATGACGACCGGGCCGTTCTGGTCCGATGCCGCTTCCGGCGCGTTCGCCGGGGGTGTCGCGGGTGGGCCTGCAGCGGGCTCAACCGCCGCCGTTTGCGCGGCCGTGGCGTCCGACGGCGCCGCTTTGACGGCCGGCGCCGCGGCCGAGGACTTCTCCGGCGCGGCGACGATCGGCGTTTCGGCCGAAGCAGAACTCGATGCCATCGTCGCCGACGGCGCATGGCCGCGCGGCGCCAGGACGTAGAGCAGGCCCAGCCCCGCCAGCACGGCAGCGGCGACATAGAGAGCGAGAGCGGAACGGACCGAGAGGCGCGCCCGGCGCTTTTCCGTCGCCCCGGTCATTGCCGATATCGCCTGCCGGCCGCCGGCCACCAGCCGCGGCGGCGGCTCCGCCGCTTTGACCGGCTCCGCTTCCACCGGCTCGGCGTCGGTGGCGGCCGCATCGGTCGCCTTAATTTCGGTCGCCTCCGCTTCGAGCGTCTCTGCTTCCGGTGACTCCGCTTTGAGCGGCTCCGCTTTGAGCGGCTCCACTTTGAGCGGCTTTGCGGGCTCGGATGCTTCGGACGGCTCCGGTTCCTCGGCCGGCTCTGGCAACGCTTCCTCGGGCGGGGGCACAACGGCAATCGCAGGAGCGGGCTCCGGTGGGGCAAGCGGGGCGGCATCGCGCCTCCCCTGCTCCAGCACGTCGAGCGCCAGGCGGTTGATCACGGCGGCGCTGCCGCCCGCCCGCACGGCGATGAGGTTGACGATTTCGGGCGGGAAGAGCGCCCGTTCATTTCCCGGACAGACGTTCAGCTGGTAGTGCAGAAATGCGCCGACTTCTTCCGGCTCGATCCGGTCGAAGGGCACGCGGCCGGTGATGGCCGAGTTAAGAAAACCGAAGGCCGGCGTGGCGAGCCGCTCGGCGAAATCGGCGCTGCCGAGCAGCACCACCGGCATCACATGCGGCTCGTCGAGCCGCATGAAGCGCAGCAGTTCATCGAAGCAGGTCAGATCGAGCGACTCGGCATTCTCCAGCACGAGGAGGCGGCGAACGCCTTTGCGCACCTCGGCCATGAGATGGGACAGCAGCGCCCATATCCCGTCGCTGCCCGCCTCTTGCCGGAGGCCGAGACGGCGGTTGTAGGAGCGCACAAGCGTGCCGAAATCCATCTCCGGCCGGCAGCGCACCAGGCTGGCGCGATAGCGCTCCCTGCCCTCCTCGTTGAGGAAGCGTTCGACGAGGTCGACATCGGCGGTGTGCTCGCCGCAGAGCAGCACCAGGCCATGGCCCTTCGCCAGCTCGCGGAAGATCGCCGTCGCGATATAGCGGTGATGGTGGTCGCTCTCGAAATAGCCGCTGCCGGCGGAATCGCCGGCGAAGGGACGCGGCGAGGTCGCGGCGACGGCTGCCGCCACTGGCTCTGCGACGCTTCTGATGACCGAGATTGGCTCCGGCTTCCCCATGGTACCGCTTCCCGCACAATACTCCGATCCGGGATTCCGCACAGTCATGGTTAATTTTTCAAGGGCGCATGTTACCGAATCGGTCAGGAAATTTCGGAATCGGCGGTAAGCGGCTGAGTCCGATGGGCAAAGCAAGCGTCATAAAATCGCCAACGGCGCCTGGGGCACGCCTTGCCAGAACGCATCGTCGTGGCCGAAGAAGATGCGGGCGCCGCCGGCCTCCAGCGCCGCCAGGCGCTCGAGCGAGGCCAGCATCTCGGCGCGGTCATGGACATTCTTCGGCAGGCGCCGCTCGCGCAAGGTCTGGCAGAAGTAACAGGCGTCGGCGGCGAGCACGACTTCGCCCCCATCGAGTCGCAAGCGCAGCGACTGGTGTCCCGGCGTATGACCATGCGTCGGCAGGCAGACGACGCTGCCATCGCCGAAGACATCATGTTCGCCGTCAACCTGGCGCAGCCGATGGCCGAGATCGAAATCGCGACGGTTGAAACCGCGCCGTGCCGCGAGATCGGGATCCATGCCCGCCGCCCATTCGCGCCGCTGCACGATGACGGTGGCGTTCGGAATCAGCGCATTGCCGCCGACATGGTCGAAATGCAGATGCGAATTGATGATGAGATCGATGCGCGCGGGGTCGCGGCCGAGGGCGGCGAGGCGGGCGCTGATCTCTTCACCTGGCGTATAATGAAAACGGAATAAGTCCTTGATGCGCGCACCGACACGCGCGATCGGATCGCGCTGGCAATCGGGATGCATGCCGGTGTCGAAGAGCGCCATGCCTTTGGGATGCTCGATGAGATAGGCGGGAATCGGCAGCCGCGCCTCGCCCTCGCCGCCTTCCATGAGATAGCCGAGCTTGCCGGTGATATGGCCGCAGGTCATGGCGTAGAGCTTCACGCCCATCGGACGCCTCCTCTGTCGCTAGCGCTGTCGATTATGCGCGCAGCCGCGCGTTTCGCCAGAGGTGGAGCCGACGCTAGCCGCCGATACCCCAGCGCCGCGCCCAGCCGAGCCCAGCCGCAGTGGCGGCAGCGGGCCGATACTCGCAGCCGACCCAGCCGTCATAACCGAGCGCGTCCAGGAGCTCGAGCAGATAAATGAAATTGACCTCGCCGCGATCGGGCTCGTGGCGCTCGGGCACGCCGGCGATCTGCACATGTGCGATCAGCGGCAGCAGCCCGCGAATGTGCGTTGCGAGATCGCCGGCGACGATCTGGCAGTGATAGAGGTCGAGCTGCAGGCGGACATTGGCGCGCCCGACCTTCGCGAGAATGGCCGCCGCCTGTTGCGGCGTGTTGAGGAAATAGCCGGGGATGTCGCGCGGGTTGATCGGCTCGATCAGCAGCTCGAGCCCTTCGCGCGCGGCGAGATCGGCGCCGCGGCGCAAATTGGCGACGAGCACCGCCTCCCCTTCCGACTTGTCGTGGCCGGCCGGCCAAAGGCCCGACAGCACATGGAGGCGCTTGCCGCCGGTGGCGCGCGCATAGCCGAAAGCGCGCTCGAGATCGGCGAGGAAGGCCGCTTCCCGTCCCGGCAGAGCGGCAAGGCCGCGCTCGCCCTTCTCGCGATCGCCGGAGGGCAGGTTGAAGAGCGCCAGCGTGAGGCCGTGGCGGCGGAGCCGCTCGGCGATGGCGTCGGCCGGCGCCTCATAGGGGTTAAGGCATTCGACGCCGCGAAAGCCGCTCGCCGCCGCCGCTTCGAAGCGGTCGAGGAAAGGCAGCTCCTGAAACAGGAAATGGAGATTGGCAGCGAGCTTCGGCATCGGCATCCCCGGCGATTGGCGGCACTCGGCCCCTCTCCCGCGAAAGCGGGAGAGGGAGGGGCCCGGCGCGCGAGCGCCGGGAGGGTGAGGGCTAGCGTGAAGGCCGCTAACAGCGCCTCCTGCATAGCCTCATCCTCAAGCGTAACTCGGGGCTTCGAAACTGGGTATCGCCGGCAGAATGTCAGCGCCATCCCTCACCCTCCCGGTCGCTTATGCGACCGGGTCCCTCCCTCTCCCGCAAGCGGGAGAGGGAGCTACGGCAAATAAGGGCCGATCTCGAGGTAGAGGCTGTAGGCGCCCACCGCAGCAAGGACGAGGAGGACGGCAAAGCCGAGCACGCGGAAGAAGCCGGTCTGCCGTGCCTCGCGACCGCCGCCGGTGATCGCCGAAGACACGACGACGCGGTCGGCATCGGTGAGCGTCAGCGGCGCTTCCAGCCCGCGACGCGGCTCGGCGGAAAGGCGCATCGGCTCACGCTCGGCGCCGGTATCGTTCGCGGTCGGCCGCCCGGCAGCGCGGGGCGCGGCGGTGCGAAGCGGCATCGCGTCGCGCTGCGCGGCGCCCAGGGGGATGAAGCTCGGCTCGGCGCGGGCGGTACGGGAACGCGGGGGAAAGGCCATGGCGGGTCCGATCGAAAGTTGCCGAAGCCTCCCATTCCCGTGTGGCGAGAGTTGGGCGGCGCTTGCCACATCGCCGCCGCAATTCGGGCTACCCTGCCGCACCCGCCGCCCGGGACCGCCGGCGGCGCGCCTGCTGAGTGGCGGCGAGTTCGGCGTCGATCGCTTCAAAGGTGCGGCCGCGCGTCTCGAAGGCGAAAGCGAGGTAGACGATCCCCGCCAGCCCGAACCAGGCGGCGAGATAGAGGAAGGCCGGGGTGATCGCCGCGATGGTCATGTGCGGATTCACCATGTTGGACGAGCCGAGGATGAGCGCGAGCCCGGCCGGGCCGATCACCTTGCCGATGCCGCCGAAGCCATAGGCCGAGCCCATGCCGGTGGCGCGCAGTTGCTGCGGCCATACCTCCGCCGCGTAAGGCCCGACGATCGGCCAGCCGCCATTGCCGATGGTCTGCACCAGAATGAGCAGCAGCCAGAACACCGAGACGGTGCCGATCATCGCCGTCGGGAAGAAGCCGGCCAGGACCGTGGCCGCCGCCCCGCCCAGCCCGACGATCGCGCCGGAGCTGCGCCGCCCGATCGCCTCGGAAAGCCAGGCAAAGACGAAGCGGCCGACCAGGCTGCCGATATTGACGAAGATCATCCAGAAGGACGCCTCTTGCGGCGACACGCCCATGACCAGCATGAGCAGGATCGGCGACCAGAGCCCGAGACCGTAGACGGCGGTCTGAATGCCGAGATTGCTCAGCCAGGAGACCGCGAGGCTGCGCGGATAGCGGAACAGCTCCAGGAAGCGGGGCGGCGGCGCGGGCGGCGTCGGCGCCGGCAGCGGCAGGGTTTCGGGATCGACCTCGAGCGCCCAACCGAGCGCGCGCCGCGCCTCTTTATGCCGCCCCGCGCGCAGCAGCCAATGCGGCGATTCCGGTACCCAGGCTCGGATCAGCAGGGTGAGCAGCGCCGGAACGAGGCCGACCGCGAAGAGGCCGCGCCAGCCGACGAGCGGCGCCAGATAAGCGCCGAGAACCGCGCCCAACATCGTGCCGAGCGGAATGAAGCAGGTGACGAGCCCGCTGATGAAGCCGCGCTTTGCCGTCGGAATGAACTCCTGCACCAAGGGCAGGTCGACGCAGTAGAGCCCGCCGACGCCGAAGCCGACGAAGAAGCGGAAGACGGTGAGAAAGATCCAGCCATGCTCCGGCGTCAGCGCCAGGACGCCGGTGGCGAGGGAGAAATTGAGGACAGTCGCGAGGAACACCTTGCGCCGGCCGATGCGGTCGGCGATGTAGCCCCAGATATAGGCGCCCGCGATCGCGCCGACGCCCGAGGAGAGCAGGATGAGGCCGGATTGGCCGTAGGTAAGCTGCCAGGGCTTGACGATGAAGGCGAGGACGTAGCCGATGAGGTAGTAGTCGAAGAACTCGAGCGCATCGCCGATGGCGGCGGCGGCAACGATCTTCCACTGATTGACCGTGAGCCGCGTTTGCCGGTCGAGATAGTCGAGCATCGCTTCCTCCCTCCCCGTTCGCCGCCTCGGCGCGCTATATCCTTTATGTGATCATTTGATCGCCAACGGATTGACCGGCGAACCGACGGCGCCGGTGATCGGCAGCGCCGGCGCCACGAACATGAACTCGTAGCGGCCATCCGCGGCGCAATCGCGCGCGAGCTCGGCGAGGTAGAAGATCTCGCCGAGGCTGAGGCCCATCATCGGAATGGCGATCCAGTGCCAGGGCTGCGTCGCCTCATCGGTCTCGTTCGGCCGGACCTCGACGCCCCAGGTGTCGGTGGCGATCGCCGCCACTTCGCGCGCATGCAGCCAGTCGAGCGTCTCGAAGGCGAGGCCGGGCGCGTCGCCGCCGGAATAGCCGTCCCAGTTCCGCGCCGCGAGCTTTGCCTCCATCTGTCCGGTGCGCACGAGCAGGAAGTCGCCGCGCCGCACCTCGACGCCGAAGCGCCGCTCGGCTTCCTCCAGCATCGCCGTGGTGACAGCGAAACCGTCCGGCAGGTGGTCGACGCCCTGCAGCCGGGCGATGTCGAGCAGCACGCCGCGCCCGATCATGCGCTCGCGGGTTTGCTCGATGCCGCATTTCTGCGCCCCGGCGCTGGTCACCGTGCGGCAGTCATAGCCGTTCCACATATGGTCGCCGTAGAAGATGTGGCCGAGCCCGTCCCATTGGGTGCCGCATTGCAACGGCAGGATCAGGATGTCATCGGCGGCGCGGATCTTGCGATGGTCGAGCACGCCGGAATAGGCGTCGGTGCCGGTACGGGTCATGACATGGATCGGGTTGAAGCGGCCGAGCGGCGGATAGTTGCTCTTGCCGCCCTGCGGCCCGCCGGTGTCGTAGGCGAGTGCCAAGGACATGACCTTGCCCTTCTGGACGAGGCGCGCGGCGGCAACGATGTCCTCCGGGCGGGTGAAATTGAGCGTGCCGATCTCGTCCGCGGCTCCCCAGCGTCCCCAGTTCTTCAGCCGCTCGGCCGCGGCGCGGATATCGGCCATGGTGAGCTTTCGCCGACCGTCGCCGCTGCCTGCCATGCTTCCTCCCCGAGACTCTCGTTATCGATCGATCACCATTAAACGGAGCCGGGGCGGACCGGTCAATCGCGGTGCCGCGGCCGCTGCTGACCTAGGGCATGCATTCGTCTCGCCTTCTACTCTCGCTTTGCCCGCGAAAGCGGGCATCCAGGATGCTTCAGCGCCGATGAGCGGAGCGCATGGCTCTGGGTCCCCGCTGTCGCGGGGACGGCGAGAAAGCTAGCTAAACCGCGGCATCTTGCGGATGCGTCCACGCCCTTGCGCTGCTGACAGAATCTGTCAGCGGGCACCGCTATGCTCGCAATAATCCGTGATTCGCAGTGAGAATTCCCATGACCGGCACCGCGCTCGACCGCATCCCTGCGCCACCCTCCGCCAGGCTGCTCGGCTGGCGTCTCGTCGATTACGACGCGGCGCGCGGCTGGGTCAGGATCGCCTTCGAGGGCAAGCGCGACTTCCTCAACCCTGCCGGCTTCATCCAGGGCGGCATCCAAGCGGCCATGCTCGACGACACCATGGGTCCCGCGGTGTGGCTGAGGACCGAGGGCGAACTTTATCCCGCGACCATCGACCTCAGCGTCAGCTTCCTCGCGCCGGCAAAGCCGGGGCCGCTCTTCGGCGAAGGCACCGTGCTGCAGCTCGGCAGCACCATCGCGTTTCTCGAGGCGAAACTTCTCGACGGCGCGGGCCGCCTCATCGCCCGCGCCAGTGCCTCGGCGCGACTGCTGCCGGCGGCGCGCGCGCTCAGCCTCAGGCCAGAGCTGCCGCGCGCCGCCAATGACAGCTTTGCGACGGCGCCATGAGCGACGGCCGCGACATGATCACCCTCTATGGCTTCGGGCCGAAATTCGCTCTGCCCGAGGCAAGCCCTTTCGTGATGAAGACCGAGCTGCAGCTCAAGCTGGCGGGGCTGCCCTATCGCCTCGAGCGCGCCTCGCCGCGGGACGCGCCCAAGGGCAAGCTGCCCTTCATCCGGGATGGCGCGCGGGTGATCGCGGATTCGACGTTCATCCGCCGGCATATCGAAAGCTCGCGGCAGATCGATCTCGAGGCGGGGCTCGGCGCCGCCGAGCGCGCGACCGGCTGGGCGATCGAGCGGATGCTCGAGGATCAGCTCTATTGGGCGATGTTGCATCTGCGCTGGGCCGACGACGCCAATTTCGCCAAAGGTCCGAGCCAATTCTTCGCCGGCCTCCCCGACGAGGTGCGCGATACGCGGCGCGCGCAACTCCTGGCGAACATCGGGGCGCATGGTCTCGGCCGCCATAACGCCGCGGAGATCGCCGCGCTCGGCGACCGCTCGCTCGCCGCGCTCTCGGCGCTGCTCGGAGAGCGGCGCTATCTCTTCGGCGACGCGCCGAGCGCAGTCGACGCCACTGCCGCCGCCATGGTCGTCTCGGTCGCGACGCCGTTCTTCGACGGCGCGCTCACCCGCGCCGCGCGCAGCTATGCCAACCTCATGGCCTATGGCGAGCGCATGATGACGCGCTACTACCCGGATTTCGCGGCGGGCTTGTTTCCCTAGAGAGAGCGATGCGTTACCTCCCGGTCCGGTTGGGACGGTAGCCATGGCCGATAAGTTCCTTACGGCAGGCAAAGCCGCCGGTCTTGGTGCTGCCGTAGAGATTCTGACCGCGGTAGTAATAGATGCGCGTCGCCGCATCGACCCAAACGACGAGGTCCGTTGGGCAATGCTGCTCGGCTTCCGCTTCGCTGGCGAAGAGCGGCGCCTCAGCCGTTGCAGCGAGCGCGGCTCCCGCCATCGCCAGCAAGGTCAGCATCAGGAGTAAGCTCAGAAGCCGCGCCATGGCATTCCGCCGCGCCAGATCCCGCCGCTCTGCCGAGCATGGGCGCAAGCGGCGCGCGGCGCAACCCGAGCGCCGTGTGGTCGGCGCGTGAGCGGCGGGCTAAGCCGCCGTCTTCCGCGCCGCCGGCTTCAGTCCGAAATCGTATTTGGCCTCGAGCGTCTTGGCGCCCGCCTTCGGCGTGAAGGCGACGATGAGCGCGTTTTTGACGCCGAACACCACATCGCTGTCGAGATAGGGATCGCCATCGACGAAGAGATGCGTCGTGACGGTCTCGTAGCCCGGCGCGCTGACGATGAAATGGAGATGCGCCGGCCGCATGGGATGCCGGCCCATGGCGTTGAGGATGGTGCCGACGGGCCCGTCCGTCGGGACGGGATAGCTGGTCGGCTTGATGGTGCGGAAGAAATAGGCGCCGCTCGCGTCAGTGCGGAAGCGGCCGCGCAGGTTGAAGCGATCCTGGTTCGGGTCTTGCGTGCTGTAGAAGCCGTTGGGCGCGGTCTGCCAGACATCCAGCACCGCATCCTTGATCGGTTTGCCGTCCGGCGTCAGCACGCGGCCCGACACTTCGGTGGGCTCGCCGGGGCCGCCATGCGAGATGTCGGAGCCCATCGGCAGATCGGGCGCGCCTTCGATATAGAAGGGACCGAGCACCGTCGATTGCGTGACACCCCGGCCGCCGCGGTGATTGACCGCGTCGACCAGCATCGAGACGCCGAGCACGTCGGAGAGCAGGATGAATTCCTGCCGATCGCCGACCGAGGCCTGGCCGGTGGCGGTGAGGAAGCGGATCGCCGCCGTCCATTCCGCCTCGGTGAGCTCGACCTCGCGCACGAAGGCGTGGAGGTGGCGGATCAGCGCCGTCATCACCGCTTTGAACCGCGCATTCTCCGTACGTGCGAGCCGCGCCACCACGGCATCGGTCAGGGTCTCTTCGGTGAACTCGCGCATCGCTTCCTCCTCAGGCGGGCCGGCGCCCGTGCCACGCATCCTCGATGAGCCGCTTCACGCCAGCATAGTCGACCGGGCGCGGGTTTTGGTACGGGCTCTCGCTGGCGAGCTTGGCCGCGCGCTCGATGCCGTCCTCCGGCATGCCGAGCTCCTTGAGCGAGAGCGGTGTGCCAAGCTTTTTGGCGAGATCATAGAGACCTTGCGGCGCATCGCCCGCGCCGAGCGCGCTGGCGATGAGGCGCATCGCGCCGGAGGCGGCGGCGCGGTTGTAGGCGGCGGCATGCGGCAGGATCACCGTGTGAAGCTCGGCATGCGGCAGGTTGAAGGTGCCGCCCAGCGTGTGGCAGAGCTTGTGATGAAGGCCCATCGCCGTGGTGCCGAGCACCGCGCCGGCGAGCCAGGCGCCGCACAGCGCCTCGCCGCGCGCCTCGAGATTGAGCGGCTCCTTGATGACCAGCGGCAGGGCGCGGCCAAGCGCGCGAATGCCTTGCGAGGCCATCAGGGCGGTGATGGGATTGCTGTCCGGCGCATAGAGCGCTTCGACGCAATGGGCGAGCGCGTTCATGCCCGACGGGCCCGAGACTTTCGCCGGCAGGCCGACGGTGAGCGCGGCGTCATAGATCACGACCCGGGGCAGCACTTTGCGGTCGCGCCCGGTGCGCTTCACCCCGCCATCGGTGAGGCCGTAGATCGGCGTCATCTCCGAGCCGGAATAGGTCGTCGGCACGGCGATGATCGGCAGGCCCGTGTCGAGCGCCACCGCCTTCGCAAGGCCAATGGTCGAGCCGCCGCCGATCGCCACCAGACAATCGGCGGCGAGCCGCCGCGCCGTCTCGCGCGCAAGACGCGCCGTCTCCACCGGCACATGCATCACCGCTTCGGCGTGGATGCCGGCGGTGGCGACGCCGAGGCGCTTGGCCGCCTCTTCGGCGAGCCGCCGCTGCCCCGGTGTCGACAGCACCATGGCCCGCTTCAAGCCAAGCCGCTCCACCTCTTCCGCCAGCCGGTCGAAGCTGCCGGCGGCGAAAACGACGCGCACCGGGAGTTGCTCATAGATGAAGTTCAGCATTGCTCACTCTTGTCACAGCGTGCCGCGTGCACCCCCCCTCCCTACCCTCCCCCTCGAGGGGGGAGGGGCTTTCTCGCGTCTTCCCCCTCCCCCCTCGAGGGGGAGGGTAGGGGTGGGGGGCAGCGCGGCCCCTCGCTCGCTTCAGGCCTGCACCACCAGCTTCTTCTGCGTATAGGCCTCGAGGCCTTCGATGCCGCCTTCATGGCCGTAGCCGCTTTCCTTCATGCCGCCGAACGGCGTTTCCGGCGTCGAGATGGCGAGGCTGTTGACGCCGACCATGCCGGATTCGAGCGCGTCGGAGATGAGGTTCGCGGTGCGGGTCGAGCTGGTGAAGGTGTAAGCGGCAAGGCCGAAGGGCAGCGCATTGGCGCGGGCCACCACCTCGTCGAAGGTCTTGAACGGCGTGATCGGCGCCATGGGCCCGAACGGCTCCTCGGTCATGAGGCGCGAATCATCGGGGATGTTGGTCACCACTGTCGGCGCGAAGAAGAAGCCTTGATTGCCGTGGCGAGCACCGCCGGCGAGGATCTCGGCGCCGCGCTTCTTGGCGTCGGCGACGAAACCTTCCATGGCGTCGAGCCGGCGCGGATTGGCGAGCGGCCCCATGGTGGTGCCGTCGGCGAGCCCGTCGCCGAGCTTCATGCCCTTGGCGTAATCGGCAAACCGCTTCACGAAGCGGTCGTAGTTGTTCTCCTGCACGTAAAAGCGCGTCGGCGAGATGCAGACCTGGCCGGCATTGCGGAACTTGCCCGCCGCGGCGATCTCGGCGGATTTCTCGGGATCGACGTCGCCGAAGACGATCACCGGCGAGTGGCCGCCGAGCTCCATGGTGGTGCGCTTCATGCC
>JASHUO010000582.1 GCA_030039975.1 Alphaproteobacteria bacterium | reverse complement strand
ATAGTGGTTGCGGTTTACGTGACCGGCACATAGGCCGCTCAGCGGAATCGCAACGGAAATCGCGAGAAGATCGCCACTCGCGTTGGTTCTACTCGCATTTCCTCTGACCTTATCCAGACCCGAAACCGACTAGCGAGCCGGGCCCGCGTGCGGGAGTCGCATGGAGATGAACCACAAACTCGACACCACTGTCGTCCGCTTTGTCGAAGAGGCGAAGTATCACCGCGGCGCTGCGACCGACCGTGAATTTGATGGCCGCACGGCCCACCTTTCATTGACGTCGCATGTCGAAATTTCAGACCCGCTGGCGTTTGGCAAGGCCCGCGCCAAGCGTGACCAAAGCAACGATGCCGTCGAACGTGGTTGGTGGTCGCGATGACCCTCGTGCAAAGCGCCAGCCGCACGGCCACCATCGCCGGGTTTCCGCTCTCCGCGTGGGATTTTGCGCTGCGGATCTGGGTCGCCATGATCGTGGGTCTGTACGCGGCGTTCTGGCTGCAGCTCGAGAGCGCCTCGGCCGCTGCGGTCACCGTCGCCATTCTCGCCCTGCAGACGCGGGGGCAGACCTACCAGAAGGCCGTCTACTGGCTCCTCGCGACCGCTTCCGGGATCGTCGCGTCATTCGTGATCGCCGGGTTGTTCGCGCAGGCTCGCGACCTCTTGCTGATCGGCTTCGCGGGCTGGCTCGGACTCTGCATCTACGTGGGCGCGCTCTTGGACGGCAACAGGGCGTTTGGCGCCATCCTGTCTGGCTATACGGTCGCCCAGGTCGCCGTGACCCAGATCGACTCGCCTCAGAATATTTTCTTTGCTGGCGTCAGCCGCGGCGCGGCGATCGTGGTGGGAATTGCCGCGATCGTCCTGGCCAGCGAGCTGTTCGCCGCGCCGAACGTCCATTCTGGCCTGTCCGGCAAGCTCGCGGCGGCCCATCGGCGGGTACGTGCCTTCGCGCTCGCCATCCTCCGGGGCGAAAGTGCGGATCCGATCCAGTCGGCGAATCTGCTGCGCGAGATCACCGCTCTTCATCCTGACATCACCGCGCTCGTCGCCGAATCGAGCGGCGAAGGGGCGCGCGGGGCGGCAGCCCGCAGCGCGGCCGTGGCGCTGGTCGCCGAGGTCAGCGCCGCGATGGCATTGGCGTCGCTCCCCGCCGGCACGGCGCCCTCGCTTCGCGGAGCGCTCGCCGAGGCCCTCGCCGACGCGCCCGGCGTCCCTGCGTTGCAGCTTCGCTTGCAGCAGGACGCGGACGCCGGTTGCGAGGACCCGCGGGACGCGGTTTTCGCCCGTCATGCCCTTGATCTCTTGATGGAGAACCGGCTGGCGCAAGACGCGATCGAAGACTTGCAGGCGGGCCGCCGCCCTCGACGCCGTATTCATGCACCCATCTACCGCTCGCATCGGGCGGCCGCGCGAGACGGCCTGCGCGCCTTTCTGGTGGCGCTGATCGCCGAAATCCTGCTCTCCCTCGGCGGCTGGCCGTTCGCGTCGGAGGGCCTCGCCCTGATGGCGCTCACCATCGCGTTGAGCGCCAACACACCAAACCCGCGCGCCTTCCCGGTCAACGCCGCGATCGCGGTGCTGATCGCTGTGCTGCTTGCGGGCGTGACAGAGTTTCTCATCCTCGACGGCGTCGACCCGTTTCCCCTTCTGGCAATCGGCATGGCGCCGGTCGTCCTCACGTCCGCCCTGCTGCTCACGATCCGCCATCCGAGAGTGACGCCGATCGCGTTCCTGGTCCTCATCTACTTCCTCAACGTCCTCTCCCCGACGAACCCGGAGCTCTATAACCCTGAAACCTACCTGTTCACCGGCTGCATGGCGATCGCAGCTGTCTTCCTGGTGTTCGTCCTTCTTCAGACCGTCCTCCCGACGTCAGACGCGCTTCGGCGGCGTTGGCTCCTGACATCGGCACGAGCGGAAATGCGGGACCTGCTCGCCGGTGGGCCGTCCCGGCGCCTGGATGACGAGGCCTTGTTCCGGGACGCGGACCGCATCGGTCAACTGGCCGCGCTGCAACCCGCCGCTGATGACGAACGCCGTGATGATCTCCGTCGGGCTCTCGATATCTTCGGATGTGCGGCCGCAGCGCGACGAGTCCACACAACGCTCGCCGAACTAGCCGCTTACACGGGTTGGCGCCTGGTTGGGGACGGATATTCGGCCCTGGCGGCGTGTGACCCCCGTGGCCTGCGCCGGACCGCCGCCGATCTCGCGAGCAGAGCAGCCCGGCTCGATCATGATGGTCAAGCGGCAGCTCGCTCGGCCAGCCTGAATCTGATCTGGGCCGCCTTCCTGATCGACGTCAGCCCTTTCGGCCTCGATCCGCATCGGTCAACCACCTCATGATGCACAGCTTCCCCGAATTGACGGTTGGCGGGGTGCTCGTGGCTCCTTTCGTGATTTACGCGGGCGCCGCCGTCGCGATCTTCGCGGTGCTGCGACCCTTCCTTCGCCTCGTCGCCTTCAATCGCGCCTTCAGCAATCCGCAGCTCGCGCAACTGAGCCTCTATGTCGTGATCCTCGCGCTGCTCATCGTCCTGCTCTAAAAGGA
>JASHUO010000001.1 GCA_030039975.1 Alphaproteobacteria bacterium | reverse complement strand
GGCTGGGCTATGGCGGCGGCTATTTCGATCGCACCCTGGCGGCACTCTCGCCGCGGCCGGTCACCATCGGCGTCGGCTATGAAGCAGCGCTCCTGCCGACGATTTATCCACAGCCCCATGATGTCGCGCTCGACTTCATCGCCACCGAGGCGCGGGTCCGGCCCTAGCCCGGGAACACCGCCGCCGCTAGTCTTCGGCCGGTCCTGCCGCAAGGAGGAGAGATGACGCTCGAGCGCTCGCTGGTCGACAGCTTGTCCCAGATTACCACTGCGACGATCACCACCATTTTATTGAAGAAGGGGCTGCGCAATGTGTGGATGCGCGGCGCACGGCCGCTGCGGCAGGGATCGCCGCGTCTCGTCGGGCGCGCCTTCACCTTGCGTTTCGTGCCGGCGCGCGAGGATCTGGCGACGCCGGAATCCTGGGCCTCGCCGAAATCGACTCGGGCGGCGATCGAAGCGATGCCGGAAGGCGCCATCGCTGTCGTCGACGCCATGGGCGTCACCGATGCCGGCATCTTCGGCGACATCCTCTGCGCGCGCATGAAGAAGCGCGGCGTCACGGCGCTGGTGACCGACGGCGTGGTGCGCGACATTGCCGGCGTGCTGGGGACCGGCCTGCCGATCTGGTGCCAAGGCGCCGCAGCGCCGCCTTCGGTCGCGGGCCTCACCTTCGTCAATTGGCAGGAGCCGATCGGCTGCGGCGGCGTCGCGGTGTTTCCCGACGACGTCGTCGTGCTCGATCAGGATGGCGCCGTGCTGATCCCGGCGAAACTCGTCGAGGACGTGGCCGAAGCCGGGCGCGAGCAAGAGCGGCTCGAAGGCTGGATCATGGAAGAAGTCGAAAAAGGCGTGCCGCTCCCCGGCCTCTACCCGCCCAACGCCGAGACCAAAGCGCGGTATGAGAAGACGAACAAGCGATAGGAAGATCAAAAGTCCTTCTCCGCCTTTCGGGGCGGAGAAGGATTTAGGATGAGGTGGGTGCGCGATGGCACACTCGGTGCGTCCCCCACCTCACTCTGACCCTCTCCGCCCCCGAGGGCGGAGAGGGGAATCATAGGCTTTTGGCGATCTAGTGATGCCCGCCATGCGCCGCGGGCGGCGCCTCCCGCTCCTCGCCTTCCGGGCCGGGGATGGCGACGAGGCACACGGCGACGAGCACGGTGCCGAGGATGAAGGCGACGACGCCGAAGAGGAATGCCATCGGCGCCTCACTCAGCGATGCGCGTCGAGCCAGCTCATCATCAGCCGGTTGAAGACGTCGGGGAATTCGACATTGGGGAAGTGCCGCGCCTTGGCGATCTCTTCATAGCGCGCGCCAGGCACGAGCTCGGCGATGCGCCGGTTGCCGGCGGGCGGCGTGCCCTGATCATCGGCGCCACAGACGACGAGGGTCGGCGTCCGCACTCCCGACAGCTTCGCGGTGAAATCGAAATCGAGGATGGCGGCGGCGCAGCCGAGATAGCCCGCCGGCGAGGTGCCGCCGATGGTGGCGTGGATCTGCTTCCAGCGGCCGGGATTGCGCGGCTTGAAGGCGTCGGTGAACCAGCGCTCCATGGTGGCATCGCCCAGCGGCGCCACCGAATTGGCCTTGGTCACCGCTTCGATGCGCGGCGCCCAGGCATCGCGCGCGCCGGACATGGTTTGCGGCGCGGTATCGCACAGCATCGCCGAGATCAGCCTTCTGCCATGGGCGATGGCGAAGGCCTGGCCGAGCATGCCGCCGATCGAGAGGCCGATATATTGCACCCGCTCGATGCCGAGGAAATCGAGCGCCGCCGCCACATCATCGGCGAGCTGCGCCATGGTGTAAGGGCCGGGGACGGGATCGCTGCCGCCATGGCCGCGCATGTCGAGGCGCAGCACGCGATACCCCGCGGCGAGCAGCGGCGGCAGCTGCTCGGCCCACATCCCGCTGTCCGAGGCGAGCGAGTGGGTGAAGCACACCACCTGGGCGCTCTCGGGCCCGGTGAGATCGTAGTAGAGGCTGCGTCCGGCAAGATTGATCAGCATCGCTTGCTCCCTCCCGTTCAGGATTTCCTGGCGTCGCGGCGCAAAAACGCCTCGATGCTGGTGGCGAGCGCCACCGGCGTCTCGTTCATCGGGTAGTGGCCGGCATTGGCGATGATCTCGAGCTCGGCCTCTGGATACCAGGCAAGATAGGTCGCCTTCATCGTCTCCTCGGTCAGCGCCTGATCATGCGCGCCGATGATGACTTTGACCGGCAGCGGATTGCCGATGATCTCGCGGTGGAAATCGGTCTTCGCCCAGGCTTGCAGGTAAGCGGCGAAGGCTTCGACCGTGGCGGTCTCCGCGGAATAGCGCGCGATGCGATCGATCCACGCCTTGGAGAGCCGGTTGCCGGTCGAGAAATCGATGATGCCGCGGCGATTGTCGAGGCTCTTGGCCGCGCCGTCGAAGAGCTTCCAGCTGTCGGCGTCGAACGGCACGCCCGAGGCCGGCACCGGCGTCACCGCCACCAGCTTCTCGACCCGCTTCGGCGCATCGGCGAGAACGCGCTGCACCGCCATCCCGCCCATGGAATGGCCGACCAGGCTGAAGCTTTCCCACTCCAGCGCCGTGGCGAGGTCGAGCGCGTCGGCGGCAATCTCCTTCATCGTGTACTCGCCGCGCTGCTGGCGCGACAGGCCATAGCCGCGACAGGCGATGAAGGCGTAAGTGAACTCGTCGAGGGTCAGCGCGTCGCGCAGCGGATCGAAACAGGTCTCGTCGCCGAACCAGCCATGCAGCACCATGACCTTCAGCGGGCCGTGGCCGACCGTCTTGTGACCGATGGTCATGCAAAGCTCCTCCCGCGTTGCGCACGATAGCGGATAAATGTGTCAGGACTCCAGCGATCTCCCGAGGCGGGCGTCACTGGCCGAGATGCATCACCGCCACGGTGCAGCCCACGGCGAAGATCGGGATCGGCTCGTAGCACCAGACCTCGCCGGTCGCGCCGGCGGCCGCGCCGGCGACGGCGATGAAGGTGCGA
Organism: Alphaproteobacteria bacterium; assembly: GCA_030039975.1. GTDB lineage: Bacteria > Pseudomonadota > Alphaproteobacteria > ATCC43930 > CGMCC-115725 > DAHUYF01. Next base: position 2,232 of record JASHUO010000001.1, on the reverse strand, counting down.
ATCTCGAAGCCGCCCTGCCCGCCCTCGCGATAGGTCTCCGCATCGCTATAGGAGAGCAGCGCCGCTTTGTCATGGGCGCTCCACCGGCGCAGGAATTCGCGGTCCCAGGCCTCGTTGATCTTGCCCGAATTGGGCGTCGCCGGCCAATGCGAAAGGCCGCCGGTGCCGATCAGCGCCACGCGCTCGGGCACGGCGTCGGCAGCACTGCGCAAGGCGCGGCCGAAGGCATAGGCGCGGTGGAGCGGCGCCAGCGGCGGGCCTTGGCAGTTGATGTTGGCGGGGATGATCGGCAGGTCGAAGCGCGGCGTCAGGAAAGACAGCGGCACGGCGATGCCGTGATCGAGCAGCCATTCCTCGGCATAAGCGACATCGATCTCATCCATCACGCGGCGAATGAGCCGCTCCGACAGATCGCGATGGCCGGGGACGCGGCGCCGCGCGATGCGCAGGAAGCGCTCATCCTCGATCGGCCCCTCATAGTGATCGGCCATGCCGAGGGCGAAAGCCGGCATGTTGTTCATGAAGAAATTGGCAAAATGCTCGGCCGCGACGACGATCAGCGCATCGGGACGGGCCGCTTCGAGCGCCTGGCGCAGCCGCTCCAGCGCGGCATAGAAACGGTCGCGTGCGGCGGGTTCGGCGCGCTCGGCCCGGCCGGTGATGCCGGGAGCGTGGCTGCAGGCGCCGGCGAATACCAGCGGCATCAGTCCGGAACCATGGCATAGACCCCGGCGCGGACCGGCCCGTGGCGCCGCACCCCGTCGCGCATCGCCTCGAGATAAGCATTCCATTCGAGGCCGCACAGCGCCGCGTAATGCATGAGAAGCTGGCCGTTGACGCCGAGCACGTAGAGGAGGCCGATATCGGGCGCGGTGATCGCGCCACGCTCTTCCGCCGTCAGCTCATACCCCTCGAGTACCGCCGCGCGATCGCCCTGAAAGCGCCGCCGCAGCTCGCCATCGCGGTTGAGCAGATAGAGCAGCTTCTGAACGTGGTAGAGGCTCATGGGCGGCAGGGTAGAGGAGATTCCGCGCCATTGGAATGCACTGGGCGATCGCTTGTAGAGTCACCACGGAGGCACGGAGGACACGGAGATTAGGAGTTTTGGCGCGCTGCGCGCGCCGTTCAGATATTCTCCGCGATCTCCGTGTCTCCGTGGTGGATCTTCTTCTGCGCGGAGAGCGAGAAGGTAGGGGTTTTCTCAAGGAGGCAAGCCCGTTACCCTCACCCCTCGGGAGGACACCATGATCGAGATCGGCGTTTTCGATCACGTCGACCGTGGCGCGGGTTCGCTGGGTGAGCTTTACGAGAACCGGCTCAAGCTGATCGAGGCTTATGACCGGCTCGGCATTCGCCGCTATCACCTGGCCGAGCACCACGCGACGCCTTTGGGCATGGCGCCCAGCCCGAGCGTCTTTCTCGCGGCGGTGGCGCAGCGGACGCGGCGGCTGCGCTTCGGCCCGATGGTCTATACGCTCGCGCTGCATCATCCGCTGCGCATCATCGAAGAGATCTGCATGCTCGACCAGATGAGCGGCGGCCGGCTCGAGCTCGGCGTCGGCCGGGGCATCTCGCCGCACGAAGTCGGCTATTACGGTGTCGATCCCGCCAAGGCGCAGGCGATCTATGTCGAGGCGCTTGCCGTCATCCGCCAGGGATTGGGCGCGACAACGCTGAGCTTCAAAGGCGAGTTCTTCCGCTTCGAGGATGTGCCGATGGAGATGGCGCCGGTGCAGCGCCCGCACCCGCCGCTCTGGTACGGCTTGGCGCGGCCGGAGGGGCTGCCCTGGGTGGTCGCCAATGGCGTCAACATCATCTGCAACGGCCCGCCATCGGTGGTGCGAACGGTGACGGACGCTTATCGCCGCGATTGGGCGGCGGCGGGACATCCCGCCGAGAGCCTGCCGCTGATGGGGATGACGCGGACGGTGGTCATTGCCGAGAGCGCCGGCGAGGCGCTGGCGACGGCGCGGCGCGCGCATCGCTGCTGGCATCGCAGCTTCTTCACGCTCTGGGAGAAGCACGGCACGCGGCCGCTCAACGCTTTCTATCCCGAGAGTTTCGACGAGGCGCAGCAGCGCGGTTTCGGCATCGCCGGAACACCGGATATGGTGCGCGACGCCTTGCAGCAGCAGCTTGCCGAGGCCCGCACCAACTATCTCGTCTGCCGCTTCGCCTTCGGCGACATGACGCTCGAGGAAGGGCTGCGCTCGGTCGAGCTGTTCGCCACCG
>JASHUO010000581.1 GCA_030039975.1 Alphaproteobacteria bacterium | reverse complement strand
AGGCGGCGTATCGCCGCCGCTTCATCCCGCCCCCGAGCCGGGAGCATCCCTCGCCCGATCCGGCGTGTCTTGCAGAGGCGCGCCGGTTGCGCGACGCCGCGGACCGCATCGCCGCGCTTGACACAAGGTTGCGCGGCGCCGCGGTCCCGGGCGACGACAAGATCTGGGCCCGGCTTCGCACGCGGCAGGAGGATCTGCTGCTGCAGCTGTGTCAGTGCGATCTGGTGCTGGTGGGTATGGCCAATGATCTGGCCGCGCTTGCCGCCGGCATTGGCGTGGTGCCACAAACGGGGCTAGCCGCCGACACCGAGCAGGCGATCGACCAGTCCCTCGCCGAACTCGCGAAATCGCTCGCGCGGCGCGACGAGCTTCTCGCCGCCGGTCTCGGCGGGTGATTCGGCCTTCCACCCAGCAGCACCTTTATGCGTGGTCTATGCTCGCTGCCGAGCCAAGGCGCCGAGCCAATCGGCAATCTTGTCCTGGATGCGGGCGTAGACCGCCTCCTGCGGCACGCCCGCCCGCTTCAGCACTTTGAAGGAATGGTCGCCATTCTCGACGAGATAGAGCTCGGCGAGAGGGAGTTGTGCGAGCACCGCCTGCAGCTCCTCGGGCGTGCCGAAGGTGTCGCGCGTGCCTTGCACGAACAGCATCGGCGCCGCGACCTTCGGCAGATGCCGCACGCGCAATTGCCGCGGCTTGCCCGGCGGATGCAGGGGATAGCCGAGCAGCACGACGCCCGCGAGACCGGTCGCGCCCGCCGCGACCTGAGAGGCGATCCGTCCTCCCATCGACTTGCCGCCGATCGCAACGGCGTGGTGACCGCTGGTTCGCTCCGGGCGCACGCTATCGATGACGGCGCGATAACAGGCCTCGAGCCGCTCATTTGAATCGGGGAGGCGCCGCCCCGCCTCCATGTAAGGGAAATTGAACGTCACCACGTCGATGCCGCGCGCCGCCAGCGCGCTGGCAAAATCGACCATGAAAGCGCTGCTCTGGCCGGCACCGGCGCCGTGGCCCAGGATCAGCGTGATGCCAGCGCCGGGGCGCGCCGGCGCGCCGTAAGCGATGGCCGAGACGCTCTCCTCTCCCGCGATTGGCACGCGAAATGGCTCGGGCATCGGCAAGGGCGCCGCGTCAATCCCCGGGGCGCGATGAGCGCTGCGGCGGAACCGGCGTCATCTCGCCGAGAAGCGTCGGGATGAGCTCCGAGACCGTCGGATGAATCGGCACGGCGCGTTGCAGCGCCGTGTAGGGGGTGCGGGCGTTCATCGCGTCGAGGATGCCATGGATCGCCTCGTCGCCGCCGGTTCCCAGGATCGCCGCGCCGAGGATCTGCCGTGTCTCGGCATCGGCGATCGCGGTCATGAAGCCCTGCGTTTCGCCCTTCTCGATGGCGCGGCCGACGCGGCTCATGGGCCGCCGGCCAATGAGCAGCGGACGGCCGGTCGCGCGCGCCTCGGCTTCGGTCATGCCGGCGCGGCCGAGCGGCGGATCGATATAGAGGGCATAGCCCGGGATGCGATCGCTGACGCGCCGCCGGCCACCATCCAGGAGATTGGCGGCGACGATCTCGAAATCATTGTAGGACGTATGAGTGAAGGCGCCGCGACCATTGCAGTCACCCAGGGCCCAGATGCCCGGCGTGCTGGTACGCAGCTCATCGTCGACGACGATATAGCCGCGCGCGTCGACCGCGACCCCGGCCTTGTCGAGCCCGAGATCATCGGTATTCGGCCGCCGCCCCATCGCGAGCAGCACATGGGAGCCGACGATTTCGGGCGGGCCGGACGTGCATTCGGCAATGACGGCAACCTCGGCGCCGCGGGGCTCGAACCGGACACATTCCGCGCCGACGCGAATGGCAATGCCCTCCGCCTCGAGTATCTCCCGGATCGCCGCCGAGACCGCCTCGTCCTCGCGCGCGATCAGCCGCGGCGCTTTTTCGACGATGGTGACGGCGCTCCCGAAGCGGCGGTACATCTGCCCGAATTCGAGGCCGATATAGCTGCCGCCGACCACGACGAGGTGGCGCGGCAGCGTGTCGAGCGCGAGCATCGAGGTATTGGTCAAGGGCGCGACACGGTCGATCCCGGGCAGGTCCGGATAGTTCGCACGGCCGCCGACATTGATGAAGATGCGCTTCGCGGTGAGCCGCTCCCCGCCGACGTCAACCTCGTGCGGCGAGAGAAAGCGCGCATGACCGCGATAGACTGTGCAGCGCTCCATGCCCTCAAGCCAGGATTCGACGCCCTTGCGCGCCCGGGTCGAGATCATGTCCTTGCGCGCCTTGACGGTCTTCATGTCGACCGCGACCGCGCCTTCCGTGCTGACGCCATACTCCGCGGCGCGGCGCGCCAGATGCGCGGCATAGGCGCTGGCGACGAGCGTCTTGGTCGGAATGCAGCCGGTATTGACGCAAGTGCCGCCGAACAGCTTGCGCTCGATCACCGCGACCGACATTCCGGCGGCGCTCAGCCGGCCGGCCAAAGGTGGCCCGGCTTGGCCGGCGCCGATGATGAGCGCATCATAGGCAGATGTCATGAGAGGGCTCCTCCAATCAGCGCCGCGCCTCGGCGTGCCGTCCGGTCCGGAGCGGAGACACGACGTCCCCGGCAAACGTCATTGCCGCTCGATCGCTCATTGCCGCGCCGGAGCGACTCGCGGCTCCGGCCCTCCTTAGTGATGAAATTGCAACGTTCGCGGAAAAATCGCGGACCGGCGGCATTTGCTACGCGAAATCCGTCCGCTCCTTCCTCATAGCATGGCCCGCAATGGCTTTGGATGGGAATACCGGATGAAACGACTGACCACGAGCGAGCTGACGCGGCGGCTGGCCCCTCGCCTGCGCGAGCATTTCCACGGGCGCGGCGTGATCGACCTTCGGGTGTTTCCGAACAAGCCTGAGACCCTGTTCGTCTATGTTCATCTCTTCTGCGAACTCGGCGATGTCGTCGACCTCGAGGTGCTCCATGCTCTGGCAGCGGAAATGGAGGTCGAGGTCGAGCGCGGCTGCTGCTACGGGCACACCGTATGGATCGAAGTGCCGGCGGCATCGGCGGAATGCGTCATCTTGCCGTTTCCGCGAGCGAACCGGCGGGTCGCCCAGCTCCGCACCGGTCAACTCTGACGCGCCATCGGTCAACCCCTCGGCACGCTTGTCGCCCCTCTTCTACTTTAGGTTATAGCCACGGAGATCAATCTCCGCGAACTACGCCGGCCGCAGCGCGCTCGACCGGACGGAAGGCAACGGCGGGAAGGCGAGCGCGATGGCTGCTGCGCCCATGCCGATCGCGAACGAGCCGATATAAAGCCAGCCATAGCCGCCGAAAGTGTCGAAGATCCAGCCGCCGGCCAGCGGGCCCAGCGCCATGCCCAGGCTCGACACCATCGCCGCCGCGCCAAAGACCGTGCCCATGATGCGCGGCCCGAAATACTCCCGCGCCAGCACGGCGTAGAGTGGCATCACCCCGCCATAGGCGAGGCCGAAGACCACAGCGACCGAATAGAACGCGCCGAGGCGGCTGACGAAATAATAGGTTCCCGCCGCCAGCGCCTGGACCATGAGCCCGGCGACGAGCACGGGCTTGACGCCAAGGCGATCCGCCAGGATGCCGAGCAGCAGGCGGCCACCCAGTCCCGACAGCCCCTCCACACTGTAGATCGTGACCGCCGCCATGACCGGCAGGCCGCAGCTGATGGCGTAGCTGACGGTATGGAAGATCGGTCCGGAATGCGCCGCGCAGCAGGCGAAGAAGGTGAGCGCGAGCACGATGAATTGCGGCGAGCGCAGCGCCTCGCCCACTTTCATGCCGGGATCATTCCCGGCGCCGGCACGCGACGCCGCGGTGGCGGCGACGGGCGGCCGACGCACCAGCAGCGAAGCGGGCACCAGCAGCGCCCAGGCGGCGATGCCGATCGTGAGCTGCGCCGTGCGCCAGTCATAGGTCGTGATCAGCCAGCGCGCGAAGGGCGAGACCGTCATCGGCGCCACGCCCATGCCCGCCGATACGAGCGAGACGGCGAGGCCGCGATGATCCTCGAACCAGGACGCGGCCGCCGCGATCATCGGCGCGTAAAAGCTGCCCGCGGCGAGGCCGACAAGCACGCCGTAGGCGAGCTGGAACTCGATGAGGTGCGTGGCATGGCTCGCGAGGACCAGCCCAAGCCCGAGCAGGACGGCGCCCGTCAGCACGACGATGCGCGTGCCGAAGCGATCACTCAGCGTGCCCCAACCGAAGGCGGCGACGCCCATGGTCAGGAAATCGAGTGTCATCGCGCTCGCCACGCCGGC
>JASHUO010000580.1 GCA_030039975.1 Alphaproteobacteria bacterium | reverse complement strand
GCTCGTCATCACAGCGGTCATCATCGCCGGCCTCGCCTCGCTCGCGCTGCTCGGCAATTACAGCTATTTCGGCCATACCGCCGCGACGCTGTCGCGGCTGCAGGACTGGGCGGCGGTGCCGCTTTGCGGCGTCGTCGGCGGGCTGCTCGGCGGCGTCTTCAGCAAGATCGTGGTGGCGGTGGCGAGGGGTGTTCCCGGCCGAAGCGGCATGCTGATCCGCCGCCACCCCGTGATCTTCGCGGCGCTGTGCGGCCTTGCCGTCGCCGGCATCGGCATTCTCGGCGGCGGTACCACCTATGGCACCGGCTACGAGCAGGCGAAAGCGCTCGTCGAAGGCACGGCGCCGGTACCGCCGAGCTTCGGCATCCTCAAATTCCTGGCGACGACGCTCTCGACCGTAAGCGGCATTCCCGGCGGCATCTTCTCGCCCTCCTTGGCAGTCGGGGCGGGGATCGGCGCCAATCTCGCGACCTTGCTGCCGGGGACACCGGTGGGCGCGGTGATCCTGCTGGGCATGGTGGGGTATTTCTCGGGCGTGGTGCAGGCGCCGATCACCGCCTTCGTCATCGTGCTGGAGATGACCAACGGCCAGTCGATGACGGTGCCGGTGATGCTGACGGCGGTCATCGCCTATGGCACCGCGCGCTTCATCGGCACGCGGCCGATCTATCACGCGCTGTCGGAGAATTTTCTGCCGAAGGGCTGACGGGAAGGCGGGGATGATTCGCTTGGGGCGAGCCTACGACTAGGCATGCGCGCGCTTTTCCTGGGGCAATCGATGGCGAACGATCCCGACCGGCACCCTCTTCGCCAGACGAAGTGGCTGTCCTGGCTGACGCTGCTCGCCGGCGCGGCGATGTGCATCTTCGCCGTGCTGATGTCGTAAGCAACGATCTTCCGCATCCTCAGCACGAGTTGTCGCGTTGCGAGGCTCATGAAGGGAGACGAGGGGGATGATTGGGGACGGGGGGATGAGTTGATCGCGCTTCGCGCGCGTAGCGCGCAACCCCTTCTTATCCCCCTATCCCCGCGTATCCCCTAATCCCCCTTCAATAGACGTTTCATATGGTGACTCGCTGCAGGGATGCGGTGCAGCGCAGCGCTAACTCCGCGATGATTCGTCGTCGTCGGGCTCGGCGCGCAGCACTTCGCGCGCCGCGAGCGCGATCCAGCGCCAGGCGTCCATGAGGCGTCGGTCGCCTTGCTGCCGCGCCTTCAGCGCCTGGTGCATCGCATGCGCATAAGCGCGCTCTCCGTAGCGGGAAATCAACAGCTTGGCGATGTCCTGAAGGTCGCTTTTTTGCTCGGTTTTTGTGCTCATTTTCGCGAGTTTGATGATGACAAAGGTTTAACTTGGCTCGCCCCCGTCGATGGGCGCAAATGGGGCTCAGCGGCTCTGCCGCAACGCCCGCTCAACCCCCTTGGCGGGCGAAGACCCCTGGGTCAGCCCCGCCTGCACTCCTTTCCTCCAAAGCTGCGGGCGGGGCTCCTCACAGCAGCGCGATTTCGGAGCAGAGACGACGGCCCCCGGGTGCCGGGCGGCGGCCTCTGCTAAACGGAAGGAGCAGGGCTGCGTTCCGGCGCAGCGCGATTGCGGCGAACGCCGCCGCGACGATAGAGTACCGCGCTTCGCTCCGGGGATGGATCTCACCATGACAAGCCCGCTCTTCACGCCGATCACCATGCGCCAGCTCACGCTCAAGAATCGCATCGTCGTGGCGCCGATGTGTCAATACAGCGCCGAGGATGGCAGCGCCAATGACTGGCATATGCTGCATCTGGGCTCGCTCGCTGTTGCCGGCGCCGGGCTGTTGATGATCGAGGCGACGGCGGTCGAGGCGCGGGGACGGATTACGCTCGGTTGCCTCGGCCTTTACAGCGATGCCAACGAAGCAGCACTGCGGCGCGTCGTCGCCGCCTGCCGCCGCTTCGGCAATGCGCCGCTCGGCATCCAGCTCGCCCATGCCGGGCGCAAGGGCTCGGCAACGCGGCCTTGGGAGGGAATCCGCGCCCTCACGGCCGCCGAAGGCGCGTGGCAGACCTGCGCGCCCTCGGCCATCCCGCTCGACGAAGGCTGGCCGGCGCCGCATGCGCTCGGCGCGGCGGACATGGACGCGCTCGTCGACGCCTTCGTTTCGGCGACGCGGCGCGCGGCGCGGCTCGGCCTCGACCTCGTCGAGCTGCATTGCGCCCATGGCTATCTCTTGCATGAATTCCTGTCGCCGATCGCCAATCGCCGCGACGATGCCTATGGCGGCAGCCTCGAGAACCGCATGCGCCTGCCGCTGCGCATCGCCAAGGCGGTGCGGGAGGCCTGGCCCGCCGAGCGCCCGCTCGGCGCGCGCATCACCGGCACCGACTGGCTCGAGGGCGGTTTCACCGTCGAGGACGCCGTCCAGCTGGCGCGCGCGCTCAAAGCCGTAGGGTGCGACTATGTCTGCGTCTCGAGCGGCGGCATCGTCGGCAAGGCGCCGATCCCGATCGGTCCCGGCTATCAGCTCGCGCTGGCCGAGCGCGTGCGGCGCGACGGGGGCTTGGCGACGCGCGCCGTCGGCCTCATCGCCGAGCCGCATCAGGCGGCAGCGGTGATCGCTTCCGGCAAGGCGGATATGGTGGCGATGGCGCGGGCCTTCCTGGACGATCCCCGCTGGGTCTGGCACGCGGCGGAGGCACTCGGCGCCAGCGCAGCGATGCCGCCGCAATATGCCCGCGTCCGCGCCGATCTCTGGCCCGGAGCCGCGCTGGCGCGGCCGCGTCGCGAAGCGGCGGAATAGGCTACATCCCGCCGCCAGCCCCAGCACCACCGCCGCCGCTGCCCTGCTGCGTCGGATCGGGCCGCCACCACGCGACCGGCGTATCGGAGGGGGCGGTCTGGCAGGCGGCCAGCGCCGACCCGGCCAGCAGCAGGATCATCGTGGCGAGCAACAACCGCATCGGCACCCCTGGGTTTAGAGATCTTCACACCGGCTAATGGTGCCAAGGTGCGTGCGATCAAGCCATGCAAAGCTGCGTGATCGGGATGTGAGGCTGTGGGGCGTGGTCGTCATTCCCGTTACCAACCGTGGCCTTGCCCGCGAAAAGCGGGCACCAGGGCCTCGCACGGGGGTGGGTGCTCTGGGTCTCCGCTTTCGCGCTAGGGTACGTACAAATCGCACACCGAAGCCACATCCCCAGTTTCGCCTTGCCCGCGAAAGCGGGCATCCAGGAGGTTCAGCCCCGATGACCGATGCGCACGGCTCTGATGGTGTGGACGGCCCCGACGGCATCGACGTGCCAGAATGAGGTCGTCAGGTCTCATTCGAGGGAG
>JASHUO010000055.1 GCA_030039975.1 Alphaproteobacteria bacterium | reverse complement strand
CCCGCTGGCTGCTGTTCTGGTATTACGGGCTGCGCGGATTGTCGCTGCTGTACCTGCCCTATTCCGGCTTCTCGCTTTATGGCCTCTCGCTCTTCGCCGTGTTCTACGGGCTTGACTGGGTCGCCACCGTGCCGCCGACGGTGCGGCTCGCCAACGAGCTCTTCGGCAGGAAAGATGCGCCGATCATCTTCGGCTGGCTGCTCGCCGGCCATCAGCTCGGTGCCGGCGCTACCGCCTTCGAGGCCGGCCTGCTGCGCAGCGTGCTCGGCAGCTATTTCGTACCGGTGCTGATCTCCGGCGGGCTTTGCGTCACGACCGCGCTCATCGTGCTGCGCATCCGCCGCGGCCGGGCGGGAGAGCTCGAGCCGGTTCCGGCCTGAGGGTTTGCAGCGTCACTTCGCCTCGCTACGATCGCCCGATCCAACGCGAGGAGGGAGCGCCGCGACCATGACCCGCATTGCCAGAGTCCGCGCCCGCGCCGTCGCCGTGCCGCTCGCGGCGACGACCTCCTTCTCGAGCCGCTCGGTGAGCGAGCGGCATTACGCGCTGGTCGAGGTCGAAGGCGATGACGGCATCAAGGGCGTCGGCTTTTGCTATGCCGGCCATGCCGCCGGCACGCTCGTCACCAAGGCCGTGCATGGGCTTCTGGCGCGCAAGCTCATCGGTCAAGACGCCCATCGCGTCGAGGGCCTGTGGGAGGAGATGTATCAGGAGGCGCTGCTCGCCGGCCGCCTCGGCGCGGTGCTGCGCGCGCTGAGCGCGCTCGATATCGCCCTCTGGGACCGCAATGCGCGTGCGGCCGGCCTGCCGCTCTACAAATATCTCGGCGCCGTCGCCAGCGACCGCGTGCCGGCCTATGCCAGCGGCGGCTACTATCTCGACGGCAAGACGCCGGAGATGCTGGGCGAGGAGCTGGCGGGCTATGTCCGCCAGGGCTTCTCCGCGGTCAAGATCAAGGTCGGGCGCGGCGGCGATCTCGGCTTCGAGCGCGCGCGCATCGATGCGGCGCGCGCCGCGATCGGCGCCGACGTGCTGCTGATGCTCGATGCCAACAATGCCTGGTCGGACCTACCGACGGCGCTGCGCTTCATGCACATCTACGAGGAATTCGATCCCTATTGGATCGAGGAGCCGTTCTCGCCGGACGACATCGACAACCATGCGCGGCTCGCGCGGCTGACGCCGGTGCCGGTGGCGACCGGCGAGATCGAAGGCGGGCGCTGGCGCTTCAAGGAGCTGCTCGACAAGGAAGCGGCGATGATCCTGCAGACGGATGCCTGCGTCTGCGGCGGCATCAGCGAGTTCCGCCGCATCGCCGCCACCGCCGCGAGCTATGGCGTCACCCTCTGCCCGCACTGGTTCCACGACGTTCACGCGCATCTCGTCGCCGCGACGCCCAATGCGCGCTATGTCGAGCTGTTTCCCGACGACAAGGTGCTGAATTTCCGCCGGCTCGTCGCGCCGCAGCTGGTCTTCGCGAAAGGCATGATCGAGCTGCCCGACCGGCCGGGGCTCGGGCTCGATTTCCTGCCGGAAATGGTCGAGCGCTACGCGCTGGAGCCCTGGGCGTGAGCGCGCGCGAGGCCATCGACTGGCCAGCCGACATCCACGCCGCGCTGCAGGCGGCCACGGTGCGCCAGATCGCCTATGTTCCCGATGCCGGCCATGCGCGGCTGATCAAACTCTGCGCCGCCGACCCGGCGATGCGCATGGTGCCGCTGACCACCGAAGAGGAAGGCATCGGGCTCGCCGCGGGCGCCTGGCTCGGCGGCGAGCGCGCGGTGCTGCTGATGCAGTCGAGCGGCGTCGGCAATTGCATCAACACGCTGGGCATGGTCGAGGCCTGCCGCTTTCCGCTGCTGATGTTGGTCACCATGCGCGGCGAGTTCGGCGAGTTCAACCCATGGCAGGTACCGATGGGGCGCGCCGCGCCGGCGGTGCTCGAAGCGGCGCAAGTCGCCGTCCACCGCGCCAGCGAGGCAAGCGCCGTCGGCGCGATCGTCGCCGGCGCGGCACGGCTCGCGTTTTCCGGCTATCAGGCGGTCGCCGTGCTGCTGTCGCAGCAGCTCATCGGCGCCAAATCGTTCGCGAAGTGAGCCCTCCATGAGCCGCGCCAATGCTCTCGACCGCCGCGCTGTCGTCCGCACGCTGCTGCAGGAGCGCGGCGAACTCCTCGTCGTCGCCGGCTTGGGCGCCCCCGCCTGGGATGCGACGGCGGCGGGTGATCATCCCCTCACCTTCCCGCTGTGGGGCGCGATGGGGAGCGCGGCGATGATCGGGCTCGGCCTTGCCATCGCGCAGCCCGCGCGCCCCGTGCTGGTGCTGACCGGCGATGGCGAGCAGCTCATGGGGCTGGGCAGCCTCGCCACAATCGGCGTGCAGCGGCCATCGAACCTCGCCGTCGTGGTGCTCGACAACGAGCATTACGGCGAGACCGGCATGCAGCCGACGGCAACGGCGGCAGGCATCGATCTCGCCGCGGTGGCCGCGGCCTGTGGCTTCGCGCAGAGCGAGACGATCCGCGATATGGCCGGCGTCGAAGCGCTTCGCCCGCAGCTTCAGGCGCGGCAAGGGCCGCTGTTCGCAGAGATCAAGATCGCCGCCAACAGCCCGCCCCTGGCGCTACCGCCGCGCGATGGCGGACTGCTCAAAATACGCTTCCGCGCCGCCTTGCTCGGGCCCGCCGCGGCGCTGGCGTGAGCGAGGTGGGATGATGGATCAGGCGAGGCTCTCGCGCTTTCTCGGGCCGCTGTGGAACGACGATATCGTCCCCAAGCTCGTCGACTACATCCGCATCCCCAACAAATCGCCGGCGTTCGACCGCGATTGGGCGGCGCATGGCCATATGGAGGCGGCGGTCGCGCTGCTCGCCGGCTGGGCGCAGGGCAAGCTTGCCGGCATCGCCGGCGCCACGCTCGAGGTGGTGCGGCTGCCGGGGCGCACGCCGGTCATCCTGATCGATCTCCCCGGCGCCGGCGACGACACCGTCCTGCTCTACGGCCATCTCGACAAGCAGCCGGAGATGACCGGCTGGGCCGAGGGCATGGGGCCGTGGACGCCGGTGCTCAAAGGCGACCGGCTCTATGGCCGGGGCGGCGCCGATGATGGTTATGCGCTCTTCGGCGCGCTCGCGGCGATCCTGGCGCTCCAGGAGCAAGGGATCGCCCGTGCGCGCGCGGTCATCCTGATCGAGGCCTGCGAGGAATCCGGCAGCTACGACCTGCCTTACTATGTCGATCATCTCGCACCCGTGCTGGGCCAGCCGTCGCTCGTCGTCTGCCTCGATTCCGGCTGCGGCAATTACGACCAGCTCTGGCTCACCACCTCGCTGCGCGGCCTCGTCTCGGGCACGCTCAGCGTGCGCGTGCTGGGCGAAGGCGTCCATTCCGGCGATGCCTCGGGCGTGGTGCCGTCGAGCTTCCGGCTGCTGCGCCGCCTGCTGTCGCGGCTCGAGGACGAGACGAACGGCGCCATCCTCCCGGCGGAGCTGCATGTCCAGGTGCCGGCGGAGCGGATCGCCCAGGCGCGGCTCGCCGCCGCAGCGCTCGGCCGCGAGATCTACGCCAAGTTTCCCTTCGCCGGGACGACGCGGCCGATGGCCGAGGACCTGGTCGAGCTCGTGCTCAACCGTACCTGGCGGCCACAGCTTGCCGTCACCGGTATCGAAGGGTTGCCGGCGATCGCCAGCGCCGGCAATGTGCTGCTGCCCTATACCAGCGCCAAGCTGAGCCTGCGTCTGCCGCCAACACTCGATGCGGCTGCGGCGAGTGCGGCGGTGTCGGCACTGCTCGCGAAGGCACCACCCGACGGCGCCGAGGTCAGCTTCATCGCCAAGGACGCCGCCACCGGCTGGAATGCGCCCAAGCTCGCGCCCTGGCTCGAGCGCTCTCTGGCGCGCGCCTCGGAGGCCGCCTTCGGCCGG
>JASHUO010000054.1 GCA_030039975.1 Alphaproteobacteria bacterium | reverse complement strand
TTGACCAGGCTGAACGGCACGTTCGGGTGTTTCGGCAGCACCTGCCCGATCAGCATGCGGCCGGGCGTCGTCACGACGCGCTGCAGCACCGTCCGCCCGTCCTCGTCGAGCAGCGGCAGGCGCGCGCGGATCTTGTCGTGCAGCTTCAGCACGCCCGCCTGCAGCGCGTGCTCCACCTCGCCCACGCTGCCGAACGCCGGCGCGCGGTCGTCCGGCATCGCCCGGAACTCCGGCGTCTCCAGCGAGATGTAGTAGATGCCGAGCACGATGTCCTGGCTCGGCACGATGATCGGCTTGCCGTTGGCGGGGCTAAGGATGTTGTTGGTGGACATCATCAGCACGCGCGCTTCGAGCTGCGCCTCCAGGCTCAGCGGCACGTGTACCGCCATCTGGTCGCCGTCGAAATCGGCGTTGAACGCGGTGCAGACCAGCGGGTGCAACTGGATCGCCTTGCCCTCGATCAGCACCGGCTCGAACGCCTGGATGCCGAGCCGGTGCAGCGTCGGCGCGCGGTTCAGCATCACCGGATGCTCGCGGATCACCTCCTCCAGGATGTCCCAGACCTCGGGACGCTCCTTCTCCACCATCCGCTTCGCCGCCTTGATGGTGGTGGCGTGGCCGTATTTCTCCAGTTTCGAGTAGATGAACGGCTTGAACAGCTCCAGCGCCATCTTCTTCGGCAGGCCGCACTGGTGCAGCTTCAGCTCCGGCCCGACCACGATCACCGAGCGGCCGGAGTAATCGACGCGCTTGCCGAGCAGGTTCTGGCGGAACCGGCCCTGCTTGCCCTTCAGCATGTCAGACAGCGACTTCAGCGGGCGCTTGTTGGCCCCGGTGATGGCGCGGCCGCGCCGGCCGTTGTCGAACAGCGCATCGACGCTTTCCTGCAGCATGCGCTTCTCGTTGCGCACGATGATGTCGGGCGCGCGCAGCTCGATCAGCCGCTTCAGCCGGTTGTTGCGGTTGATGACGCGGCGATAGAGGTCGTTGAGGTCGGAGGTGGCGAAGCGGCCGCCATCGAGCGGCACCAGCGGGCGCAGCTCGGGCGGGATCACCGGGATGACCTCGAGGATCATCCATTCCGGCCGGCTGTTGGAGGCGATGAACGCCTCGACCAGCTTCAGCCGCTTGACCAGCTTCTTGCGCTTGGCCTCGGAGCTGGTGTCGCGCAGATCCTGGCGAATGCGCTCGCGCTCGCCGCTCTCGCCCTCGAGCACGATCGCCGTCAGCATGCGCTGCAGCGCCTCGGCGCCGATCGAGGCGGTGAACGCCTCCTCGCCGAACTCTTCCTGCGCCTGGATGAACTCCTCCTCGTTGAGGAGCTGGTGCAGCTTCAGCGGCGTCAGGCCCGGCTCGATGACGACGTAGCTCTCGAAATAGAGGATCTTCTCGAGATCCTTCAGCGTCATGTCGAGCAGCAGGCCGATGCGGCTCGGCAGCGACTTCAAGAACCAGATATGCGCCACCGGCGAGGCCAGCTCGATATGGCCCATGCGGTCGCGGCGCACCTTCGACAGCGTGACCTCGACGCCGCATTTCTCGCAGATGATGCCGCGATACTTCATCCGCTTGTACTTGCCGCAGAGGCACTCGTAGTCCTTGATCGGCCCGAAGATGCGCGCGCAGAACAGGCCGTCGCGCTCCGGCTTGAAGGTGCGGTAGTTGATCGTCTCGGGCTTCTTGATCTCGCCATAGGACCACGAGCGGATCCGCTCGGGGCTCGCGATCGAGATCTTGATCTGGTCGAAGCTTTGCGGCCCCGTGACCTGCCCGAAGATGTTCATCAACTCGTTCATGAACGATCCCTCTCTGGGTAACCGGTTAAAGCGGCGGGGGCGCGCTGGGGCGTCCCCGCCGTCCTGTCATCAATAACTGCGCTGCTCGAGCTCGACGTTGAGGCCGAGCGACCGGAGCTCCTTCACCAGCACGTTGAAGGATTCCGGAATGCCGGCCTCGAAATTGTCGTCGCCGCGCACGATCGCTTCGTAGACCTTGGTGCGGCCGGAGACGTCGTCGGACTTGACCGTCAGCATCTCCTGCAGCGTGTAGGCGGCGCCATAGGCCTCGAGCGCCCACACTTCCATTTCGCCGAAGCGCTGGCCGCCGAACTGCGCCTTGCCGCCCAAAGGCTGCTGGGTGACGAGGCTGTAGGGGCCGATCGAGCGCGCATGGATCTTGTCGTCGACCAGGTGGTGGAGCTTCAGCATATAGATGTAGCCCACCGTCACCTTGCGATCGAACGCCTCGCCGGTGCGCCCGTCGACCAGCGTCACCTGGCCCGAGCTGTCGAGGCCCGCCTCCTTGAGCATGGCGACGATGTCCTCTTCGCGCGCGCCGTCGAACACCGGGCTCGACACCGGGACGCCGGGGCGGAGATTGTCGGCCAGCTCCAGCACCTGCTTGTCCTCGAGCTCCTTGATGTCCTCCTGGTCCTCGCGGCCGGTATAGATGCCGGAGAGGAATTTGCGCAGCTCGGCGGTCTTGTTGCCGTTGCGCCGCACCCGGTCGACGATCTCGCCGATCTGCCGGCCGAGCCCGGCGGAGGCCCAGCCGAGATGCGTCTCCAAGATCTGGCCGACATTCATCCGGCTCGGCACGCCGAGCGGGTTCAGCACGATGTCCACCGGCGTGCCGTCGTCGAGATAGGGCATGTCCTCGACCGGCATGATCTTCGAGATCACGCCCTTGTTGCCGTGGCGCCCCGCCATCTTGTCGCCGGGCTGCAGCTTGCGCTTCACCGCGACGAAGACCTTGACCATCTTCATCACGCCGGGCGGCAGCTCGTCGCCGCGCTGCAGCTTCTCGACCTTGCTCTCGAAACGCTGATTGAGGCGATCGATCGAATCGTCCATCAGCTTCTTCAGCGCCTCGATATCGGCCATGTGCTTGTCGTTGCGGATGGCGATCTGCCGCCACTGGCCGGGGGTGTATTCCGCCAACACCGCTTCGGTGATCTTGGTGCCGGCCTTGATGCCCTTGGGTCCGCTCGCCACCTCCTGGCCGATGAGCAGCTCCTTGAGCCGCGCATGGAAGCTGCGCTCGAGGATGGCGCGCTCGTCGTCGCGGTCCTTGGCGAGACGCTCGATCTCGGCGCGCTCGATGGCAAGCGCGCGCTCGTCCTTGTCGACGCCGCGCCGCGAGAAGACGCGCACTTCGACGATGGTGCCGGAAACGCCCGGCGGCAGGCGCAGGCTGGTGTCGCGCACATCCGACGCCTTCTCGCCGAAGATGGCGCGGAGCAGCTTCTCCTCCGGCGTCATCGGCGATTCGCCCTTGGGCGTCACCTTGCCGACCAGGATGTCGCCCGGCTTCACCTCGGCGCCGATATAGACGATGCCGGCCTCGTCGAGGTTCTTCAGCGCCTCTTCGCCGACATTCGGGATGTCGCGGGTGATCTCTTCCTGGCCGAGCTTGGTGTCGCGCGCCATCACCTCGAACTCTTCGATATGGATCGAGGTGAAAACGTCGTCGGAGACGATGCGCTCGGAGATGAGGATCGAATCCTCGAAATTGTAGCCGTTCCACGGCATGAAGGCGCAGAGCACGTTGCGGCCGAGCGCGAGCTCGCCGAGCTGCGTCGACGGGCCGTCGCCGATGATGTCGCCGGCGCTGACGACATCGCCGACCTTCACCAGCGGCCGCTGCGTGATGCAGGTATTCTGGTTCGAGCGCTGGAACTTCAAGAGGTTGTAGATGTCGACGCCGGGCGCCGCCGCCGAGGTCTCCTCGGTGGCGCGCACGACGATGCGCATGCCGTCGACCTGGTCGACGACGCCCGAGCGCCGGGCGATGATGGTGACGCCGCTGTCACGCGCCACCGTCTCTTCCATGCCGGTGCCGACGAGCGGCGCCTCGGCGCGGATCAGCGGCACCGCCTGGCGCTGCATGTTGGAGCCCATCAGCGCGCGGTTGGCGTCGTCATTCTCGAGGAAGGGAATGAGCGCCGCCGCCACCGAGACGAGCTGCTTCGGCGAGACGTCGAGGAAGTCGATGTCCTGCGGCCGCGCCATGACGAAATCGCCGGCTTTGCGGCAATTGGTGAGGTCGGCCTTGATCCGGCCGGCATCATCGACCTCGACATTGGCCTGGGCGATGGCGTAGCGGCCCTCTTCCATGGCGGAGAGATAGACCACCTCGTCGGTCACCTTGCCCTCATGGATGCGCCGGTACGGGCTCTCGATGAAGCCGTACTGGTTGACGCGCGCATAGGTGGCGAGGCTGTTGATGAGGCCGATATTCGGACCTTCCGGCGTCTCGATCGGGCAGATGCGGCCGTAATGCGTCGGGTGCACGTCGCGCACCTCGAAGCCGGCGCGCTCGCGCGTGAGACCGCCCGGCCCCAGCGCCGAGAGCCGCCGCTTATGCGTGATCTCGGAGAGCGGGTTGGTCTGGTCCATGAACTGCGACAGCTGCGAGGAGCCGAAGAACTCGCGCACCGCCGCCGCCGCCGGCTTGGCGTTGATCAGATCATGCGGCATCACCGTGTCGATCTCGACCGAGCTCATGCGCTCGCGGATCGCGCGCTCCATGCGCAACAGGCCGACGCGGTACTGGTTCTCCATCAGCTCGCCGACCGAGCGCACGCGACGATTGCCGAGATGATCGATGTCGTCGATCTCGCCACGGCCATCCTTCAGCTCGACCAGCACCTTGAGGATGGCGAGGATGTCCTCCTTGCGCAGCACCCGCACCGTGTCGGCAGTCTGGAGGCTGAGGCGCGAGTTCATCTTGACCCGGCCCACCGCCGAGAGGTCGTAGCGCTCGCTGTCGAAGAACAGGCTGTTGAAGAGGGCTTCCGCCGTCTCCAGGGTCGGCGGCTCGCCCGGGCGCATGACGCGGTAGATGTCGATCAGCGCATCCTCGCGCGTCGCATTCTTGTCGATGAGCAGCGTGTTGCGGATATAGGGCCCGACCGAGACATGGTCGATCGACAGCACCGGCAGCTCGCTGACCTGCCCGCCTTCGACCTGGCCGATCAGCGTCTCGGTGATCTCGTCGCCGGCCTCGGCATAGATCTCGCCGGTGTCCTCGTTGACGATGTCGACGGCGAGGTAGCGCCCGATCAGATCGTCCTTGGTGACGACGATCTCCTCGAGCCCCTCTTCGGCGAGCTTGCGCGCCTGGCGCGGCGTGATCTTCTCGCCGGCCTCGGCCCTCACTTTCCCGGTCTTGGCGTCGACCAGGTCATGGGCGAGCTTGACGCCGCGGAAGCGGCTCGGATCGAACGGCGCCTTCCAGCCCTTCTTGCCGTGGGTGAAGACGGTCGTGGTGTAGAAATAGGCGAGGATCTCCTCCTTCGACATGCCCTGCGCCTCGGCCGGCTGCACCGCCTTGCCGTCGGCGGCGCGCGCGGCGCGCAGCTTCTCGGTCGCGACGCCGTCGAGCGCGAAGAGCAGTGTCGTCACCGGCAGCTTGCGGCGCCGGTCGATGCGGACATAGAGGTGGTCCTTGGCGTCGAACTCGAAATCGAGCCAGGAGCCGCGATAGGGGATGACGCGCGCCGCGAACAGGTATTTGCCGGAGCTGTGCGTCTTGCCCTTGTCGTGATCGAAGAACACGCCGGGCGAGCGATGCATCTGCGAGACGATGACGCGCTCGGTGCCGTTGATGATGAAGGTGCCGTTCTTGGTCATGAGCGGCATGTCGCCCATGTAGACGTCCTGCTCCTTGATGTCGCGGATCGAGCGCGAGCCGGTATCCTCGTCGACGTCCCAGACGACGAGGCGCAAGGTCACCTTGAGCGGCGCGGCGAAAGTGATGCCACGCTGTTGACACTCTTCGACGTCATACTTGGGCTGCTCGAGCTCGTAGCGGACGAATTCGAGCCGCGCCCGGTCGGAGAAATCGCGAATGGGGAAGACCGACTTGAAGACTTCCTGCAGGCCGACGCTATGACGCTGCTCCGCCAGCCCGTCCATCTGCAGGAAATGGTCGTACGAGCTCTTCTGCACCTCGATGAGGTTGGGCATCGGCGCCACCTCGGGAATGCGCCCGAAGCTCTTGCGGATGCGCTTGCGACCCGTAAACGACTTAGCCATGGATGACCCTCACCTTTGCACCTGAGCGCGCCGCCGCGGCGGCGGCGCGATGAGACCGAAACGACAAACCGCTGCGTCGACGCGCCGCACCGGCGACGCATCGCGCAAAACCACGGGCCGGCAGGCACGCCTGCGCGCCCCGGCTGAAAAACCGGCGATCGGACGCGCCTCGGGCGCAAGCGCCCGGCGCGTCCGACAGCCCAACCATCGGCAGCTTACTTGACCTCGACAGTCGCACCCGCCTCTTCGAGTTGCTTCCTGAGCTTCGCCGCCTCGTCCTTATTGACGCCCTCTTTGACCGGCTTGGGCGCGCCTTCGACCAGGTCTTTCGCCTCTTTGAGGCCAAGCCCGGTGATCGCGCGCACCTCCTTGATGACGTTGATCTTTTTCTCGCCGGCGGCGGCCAGGACGACGGTGAATTCCGTCTTCTCGGCCGCTGCCGCCGGGGCGCCGCCCGCCGCCGCGGCACCGCCCACGGCGGCCACCGCGACCGGCGCCGCCGCCGATACGCCCCACTTCTCCTCAAGCTTCTTCGACAGCTCCGCCGCCTCGATGACGGTGAGCGCCGAGAGCTCGTCGACCAGCTTATCCAGATTAGCCATGATGTTTGTACTCCTGGGAACTTTACAAGGGTTTCAACGCGTCAGGCGGCCTCGCCCTTCTTCGCATGGGCCTGAAGCACGCGGGCGATCTGCCCGCCCGGCGCCTGCAGCACCGCGGCGATCCGTGTCGCCGGGGTCTGCAGCAAGCCGAGCAGTTTCGCCCGGAGCTGATCGAGTGACGGCAAGGTAGCGAGGGATTTGACCCCCTCGGCGTCGAGCTGCTGTTCGTTGAGGCCACCCCCAACGATCCGCAACTTGTCGTTCTTGTTGGCGAACTCGACGGCTACCTTCGCCGCGGCCACCGGATCGCGCGAAAAAGCGATCGCGGTCGGTCCGGTGAACATCGGCGAGAGTCGCTCGAATTTCGTGCCTGCGAGAGCGCGGCGCGCGAGCCGGTTCTTCGTCACTTTGAAGCTGGCACCGGCTGCCCGCATCTGGCGGCGCAAGTCCGTCACCTCCTCGACCGTCATGCCGGTCTGGTGGGTGATGACGACGCAAGCGGTCTCCGACAGAGCCTGCTGCAGCGAGGTGACCAGATCCTGCTTTTGTGACCGGTCCACTCTCCGTCTCCACTATGGTCCCCTTGCGGGGACCGGTTGCACGAGGGCACCGAAATGCCCGGGTTCGCCTGTCCCAGAAGTCGACCCGCGAGGACACTCCCCGCGGTCTCGAACTCCCGTCTCATGCCGGCGCCCCTCTGGGCCTTAAGCCGGCGGCGACGCCGGCACCTGCAATCTCGGACAGGGCCGGGATGATCTCGCCCCCCGAAGAGAGCCCGACCACCCCTACGCCTTCCTGCCATCGCTGGCGGAAAGACGATCTCCTATTCCCCGCCGCTTACCCGGCGAGGCCTTGAATCTCCAATTTGAGGCCCGGCCCCATGGTGGAGCTCAGGCTCACCTTCTTGATGAAGGTGCCTTTGACGCCGGTCGGCTTCGCCCGGCTGATCGCGCCGACAAAAGCCTGCACATTCTCGAGGATCGCGGTCTCGGTGAAGCTCGCCTTGCCGACGCCGGCCTGGACGATGCCGGCCTTCTCGGCGCGGAACTCGACCTGGCCGCCTTTGGCCGCCTTCACCGCCTCGGACACATTGGCGGTGACCGTGCCCAGCTTCGGGTTCGGCATCAGGCCGCGCGGACCGAGCACCCGGCCCAAGCGGCCGACCAGCGCCATCATGTCGGGCGTGGCGATGCAGCGGTCGAACTCGATCGTGCCCGCCTGCACCTTTTCGGCGAGGTCCTCTGCACCGACGATATCGGCGCCCGCCGCTTTGGCCTCCTCCGCCCGCGGTCCCCTGGCGAAGACGGCGACGCGCAGCGACTTGCCGGTGCCATGCGGCAGCATCACCGTGCCGCGCAGGTTCTGCTCCGCCTTGCGCACATCGATGTTGAGGTTCAGCGACAGCTCGATGGTCTCGTCGAACTTCGCCGTGGCGCGGCTCTTCACCATCTTCACCGCCTCAACCAGCGGGTAGAAGCGGTTGCGGTCGATGCCATCGGCCGCCTTGCTGATGCGCTTGCCTTTGCGTGCCATGGCTTACTCCACCACCTCGAGGCCCATGGAGCGGGCCGAGCCGGCGATCATCCGGCAGGCGCCGTCGAGGTCCTTGGCGTTCAAATCCCTCATCTTCTTCTGCGCGATGTCGCGGATCTGCGCCATCGTCACCTTGCCCACCGTGCCCTTGCCGGGGGTCTGCGAGCCCTTCTCGACGCCCGCCGCCTTGAGCAGGAAATAGGAGTTGGGCGGCGACTTCATGATGAAGGTGAAGGTGCGGTCGGCATACGCCGTGATGGTGACCGGAATCGGCATTCCCGGCTCCAAACCCTGGGTCTGGGCGTTGAACGCCTTGCAGAACTCCATGATGTTGAGCCCGCGCTGGCCGAGCGCCGGCCCGATCGGCGGCGACGGATTCGCCTTGCCGGCGGGCACTTGCAGTTTGATAAAGCCTACGACTTTCTTCGCCATTCTTCTTCCCTCAAGCTCGGGCGCGCGGTAACGGCTTTGGCTCGCCTCCCGCACTCATGTTTTGTTTCAGCCGGCGGCGAGCCGCCACACCAACCCTCGGCACCTGCTGAAACGGGACCTAGATCTTTTCGACTTGCGAGTACTCCAGCTCGACCGGGGTGGCGCGGCCGAAGATCGACACCGCCACTTTGAGCCGCGCTTTTTCCTCGTCGACCTCCTCGACGAAGCCATTGAACGAGGTGAAGGGGCCGTCGCTGACGCGCACCTGCTCGCCCACCTCGAAGGTGATCGACGGCTTCGGACGCTCGATCCCCTCCTGCACCTGGCGCATGATCCGCGAGGCCTCGGCCTCGCTGATCGGCACCGGCTTGCCGCGGCCGCCGCCGCCCAGGAAACCCGTCACCTTGGGCGTGTTCTTCACCAGGTGCCAGGTCTCGTCCGTCATATCCATCTTCACCAGGACATAGCCCGGGAAGAACTTGCGCTCGGCACTCACCTTGGCGCCGCGCTTCACCTCGACGACCTCCTCGGTCGGCACCAGCACTTCTTCGAATCTCTCGGCCAGGCCCTTCTGCTCCGACTGCTCGCGGATCGACTGGGCGACCTTCTTTTCGAAGCCGGAATAAACGTGAATCACGTACCACTTCGCCGCCATGACGTCAGGCTCCGATGCCGAGAACAAGGCGCACGAGATGACCAAGGCCGAGATCGACGAGGAAAAAGAACAGCGCAGCCGCCACCACCATGAGCAGGACCATGCTCGTGGTAACGCCTGTCTCTTTCCGCGTCGGCCAGGTGACCTTGCCCACCTCCTGGCGGACCTGCCGCAGAAATTCTACCGGACTGCCTATTGCCATGATGTTCCGTTGGAAACGCCCTATATAGCGTCCGGCGACGCCGAAGGAAAGAGTGTCGTGGCGATGGCAGGAGTGGAGGGGCTCGAACCCCCAACCCCCGGTTTTGGAGACCGGTGCTCTACCAATTGAGCTACACTCCTATATCGCCGCGACCCTGCCACTTCGACCCGCCCCACCTCACCCTCCCGCTCCGCGGGCCCCTCCCTCTCCGCCTCGGGGGGCGGAGAGGGTTGGGTGAGGTGGGGGTGCGCCGTCGCGTTTTCTCCGTTATTTCAAAATCTTAGCCACCACGCCGGCGCCCACCGTGCGGCCGCCTTCGCGGATGGCGAAGCGCAGGCCCTCGTCCATGGCGATGGGTGCGATCAGCTCCACCTCCATCTGCACGTTGTCGCCCGGCATCACCATCTCCGTGCCTTCCTTCAGCTTCAC